>JASHTO010000236.1 GCA_030040515.1 Terriglobia bacterium | reverse complement strand
TGGGCGAAGGATTGATGGGCCAGGTGGCCGTGGAAAAACGGCGCATGCTGCTGACCGACGTGCCCAACAGCGCGCAACCGATCCGCTCGGGCTTGTTTGAATCTCCGCCCCGCAGCGTGGTGATCCTCCCCGTGCTGTTTGAGAATCAGGTGAAGGCGGTCATCGAACTCGCCTCGCTCAGCGCCTTCACCGCTTCCCACCTGGCGTTCCTCGAACAACTCACCGCCAGCATCGGAATCGTATTGAACAGCATTGAGGCAACGATGAAGACGGAGGGCTTGCTGAAGCAATCGCAGCAACTCGCCACGGAACTGCAAATCCAGCAGAAGGAGTTGCAGGAGAAGAACGAAGAGCTGGGCCAGAAGGCGCAGGAGCTGGCCGAACAGAACGCCGAAGTGGAGCGCAAGAACCAGGTAATTGAACACGCGCGCGTGGAGCTGGAGGAAAAAGCCAACGAGCTGGCGCTGACTTCCAAGTACAAATCGGAATTCCTTGCCAACATGTCACATGAGCTGCGCACGCCGCTCAACAGCATCCTGATTCTGGGCCAGCAACTGGGCGAAAACGCCGAAGGCAACCTGAACCCCAAGCAGGTGGAATTCGCCCGCACGATTCACAGCGCCGGAACCGACCTGCTCAACCTGATCAGCGACATTCTGGACCTTTCCAAAATCGAATCGGGCACGGTGGCGGTGGATGTTGAGGAAGTTCACTTCGCCAAGCTGCTGGAGACGGTCGAGCGTTCCTTCCGGCACGAAGCGGACAATCGCAAGCTGTCGTTTGAAGTTCATCTGGACCCCCGCCTGGGCCGCAGCCTGCACACCGATCCCAAGCGCCTGATGCAGGTATTGAAGAACCTGCTTTCCAACGCCTTCAAGTTTACGGAAAAGGGCGGCGTGAGCTTGAACGTGACGCCGGCCACGGGAGGCTGGAAGACGGACCATCCGGTGCTGCGCGATGCGGGCCCGGTGGTGGCGTTCGAAGTGGCCGATTCGGGTATCGGGATTCCACTCGATAAACAGCGCATCATCTTTGAGGCCTTCCAGCAGGCCGATGCCAGCACCAGCCGCAAGTACGGGGGCACAGGACTGGGCCTGGCCATCAGCCGCGAGCTGGCTTACCTGCTGGGCGGTGAAATCCAACTGCGCAGCAAGCCGGGTGAAGGCAGCATCTTTACTCTTTACCTTCCCGTGAATTTTGTGGGCGGCACGATATCGGCCAAGCCCGAGGCAACAGCACCGGCAACTTCCGGAGTCATTCAGATGCCCGCCGTCCGGGTTCTGGACCGCCGCGAGGTGGAGAAGATTCCTGACGACCGCAACGATCTGCAACCCGGTGAACCCACGGTGCTGATCGTTGAGGATGAGCCGCACTACTGCCAGGTGCTGGTGGATCTCGCCCATTCGGCGGGATTCAAGGTGCTGGTGGCCATGCGCGGCCTTGAAGCCCTGGAGCTGGCGCGCAAATACCTGCCCAGCGCCATCTCCCTGGATATCTTTCTGCCCGACATGCTAGGCTGGACCGTGCTCAGCCAGCTGAAACAGGATTCCTCCACGCGCCACATTCCGGTTCAAATCCTGACACTGGATGAGGACCGGCAACTGGGATTGTCGCGCGGGGCTTTCAGTTTCATTACCAAACCGGCCACCACAGAAGGGTTGCAATCCTCCTTCTCGCGCATCAAGGAATACACGGTGCCGCGCCGGCGCCGGCTTTTGGTGGTCGAGGACGAGCCCTCCGAGCAGTTGAGTGTCCGCGCGCTACTCGAACACAAAGACATTGAAATCGAAACCGCCGCTTCCGGACAGGAAGCATTGTCCAAGCTCCACGAGCGGACCTTTGACTGCGTCGTGCTGGACCTGCGCCTGCCCGACATCTCCGGATTTGAGGTGATGGAGAAGCTCAGCAAGGAAGAAGCGCTGCGCGACATCCCCATTGTGGTCTTCACGGGCAAGGAATTGACGCCGGAGGAGGATGCGCAACTCCATGCTCTGGCGCGCAGCATCGTCGTAAAAGGGGTGGAATCACCGGAAAGACTTTTGGACGAAACGGCGTTATTCTTGCATCGGGTGGTGACCGATCTCCCGGCGGAAAAGCAGAAGATGCTCGAACGCCTGCATCGGTCCGACGACGACCTGGTGGGCAAGCCGGTGCTGGTGGTGGATGACGACGTGCGCAACATTTTTGCGCTCTCCAGCGTGCTCGAACGCCGCGGCATGAAGGTGCTTTCCGCCACCACCGGCCAGGAAGCTCTGGCCACGCTCAATTCCCAGAATGATATCTCCATCGTGCTGATGGACATCATGATGCCGGAAATGGATGGATACAAGACGATGCAGTTCATCCGGCAGATTCCCAAGTATCATCGGCTCCCTATCATCGCCCTGACAGCCAAAGCCATGAAGGGCGACCGGGAGAAATGTTTAGAGGCGGGGGCGTCCGAGTATCTGGCCAAACCGGTGAACACGGAACAATTGCTTTCTTCGTTGCGGATGTGGCTGCACCGGTGAGGAGTCAAGCGACGACCACGGGCTTTAAGCCCGTGGCCCCGCGTAGCGGGATCGAGTTGTAGCGCGCATATCGTAGGGGCGGCCCTCGTGGCCGCCACGGGGCAACCGCAAGGGTTGCCCCTACGATAATGGGTGGGACCATGGAACAAAAAGAACCCGTAAACATCCTGCTGGTCGATGACCAACCCGCCAAGCTGTTGAGCTACGAGAGCATTCTGGGGGAATTGGGTGAAAAATTGATTCGCGCCAACTCCGGAAAGGAGGCCCTGGCGCAGCTCCTGAAGACGGAGATTGCCGTCGTCCTGGTGGATGTGCACATGCCGGAGATGGACGGCTACGAGCTGGCATCGCTGATTCGCAACCACCCCAGGTTTTATAAGACGGCCATCATTCTGGTGTCCGGGGTTTTCACCGAGGAGCGCGATCGGATCAA
>JASHTO010000235.1 GCA_030040515.1 Terriglobia bacterium | reverse complement strand
TTGATTTCCGTTTCCGCCCTGGGTGAGGGCAGTCCGCCGGTGCTCGTTTCCACCGCCCTGGTGCGCGGCGCGTTCTGTGAATCCCTGGCGCCGCTGGTAGGCGCGCTCAATCGCCAATCCGATTACTTTTTCCTCGGCCTGCTCTCTTGCATTGACGTTTTGATGCAACGCCCCATGCGGACGACGCTGGCGGACCTCCCCATCGCCCCGGATGTATCGGCCGCATTGCTGGGTGAAGAAAATCCGCTGCGCGACATCCTCCGTATGGTGACCGCCTACGAGGAAGGAAACTGGCAGGAAGCCTGCGAGATGGCGAAAAAATCCGGACTGAATGAAGAAATCCTTCCCGCCCTGTTCATCCAAGCGCTGCGCTGGAGCCGCGAACTCACCCACGATCAAAGAGCTGAGCCCATCGCGGCGGCCACTCCCTAGCCGGGATCATTCATGAATTTCTTGTAGGGGAAAAGAGTTTCTCACAGAGGCCGCCAAGTCAAGGCACCGAGGGCACGGAGAGACCCCGGTGAACTTCTCGGTGCATTCTGCGAGCCAACAGTTCGGTGATTCTACCGGTTAAAGTCTCCGTGAACTCTGTGTGAACCTCACTTCGGTCTGTTTTGTTCTCGCATTTTCATGAATAATCCGGGCTGGTTCCCTCATGAGATTCCGCCAGCCCTAGTTCCCTCTCTCATCTTCCGCAATCCACGAAAGGCCCCAGCAGAGCGGCGATTTTTGATAAAATGGATTTGTTCCGATGCGCGGTGATGGTGGGCGATACAGGATTCGAACCTGTGACTTCTACCGTGTGAGGATAGCACTCTACCACTGAGTTAATCGCCCGATGCAATTGCTCAACATAACAGATTTTGAACGCATGGTCTAGAAGCGCAGGGCTCGAGCAGTGGTACAGATTGAAATCTGAGCGTAGGGGCGCCCCTTGCGGGTGCCCTGCTGATATCGCTGGACCGAAGGGCAGGGACAAGCCCTGCCCCTACGGAATTCAAACTGAACCACGACGGGGGCTCGCCACCCAACTGAACCGCATGGAAAAAACCGAAGTCAACAATCACCTCGCCGTCGCGCCGGAACTTCTCAAGCGCGTGCAAGAGTCCGTGCAGAGCGTGATTCGCGGCAAGGATGAGGTGATTCGGCTGGCGCTGGTCACGTTGTTTGCGCGGGGACACCTGCTGATCGAAGACGTCCCCGGCGTGGGCAAAACCACGCTCGCGCACTCGCTGGCTCGCTCCTTCAACTGCTCGTTCCAGCGCCTGCAATTCACCTCGGACCTGCTGCCCTCCGACGTGGTGGGAATCAGCGTGTTCAGCCAGTCCACTCAGCGCTTCGAATTCCGCTCCGGACCGATCTTCGCCAACATTGTGCTGGCGGATGAAATCAATCGCACCACACCCAAAACCCAGAGCGCGCTTCTCGAAGCCATGAACGAGTATCAGGTGACGGTGGACAACCGCACTTATCCGCTGCCGCGGCCCTTCATGGTGGTGGCGACGCAGAACCCCATCGAGCATCACGGCACCTATCCGCTGCCCGAATCGCAAATGGATCGCTTCCTGATGCGCGTGCGCGTGGGCTATCCGAGCGCGGAGAGTGAGAAGGAAATCCTGCGGAATTTCGCGGACGCCGAACCGCTGGCGCGAATCGAGCCGGTGATGACGGGCGAAGAAGTCCTCGAAGTGCAGCAGGCCGTTCGCCGCGTGACCGTGGATGAGGAACTGATGAATTACACGCTGGCCATCGTGGAGAAAACCCGCCAGCACGAATACCTGAGCCTGGGCGTCAGCCCGCGCGGCTCCATGTCCCTCTATCGCGCCGCACAGGCCATGGCCGTCATGGAAGGGCGCACCTACTGCCTGCCGGATGATTTCAAGCGCCTGGTGATTCCGGTCTTCGCCCATCGCTGCATTGTGAGCTCGCGATATCTTTCCACCCTGAAGAAATCCGACCAGTCGGACGCCATTCTCCGGGAAATCGTGGATTCCACGCCCGTGCCGCTGTAACCGCCGCTGAACGGTCATTACCTTCATTCGAAGTTGTCGGTTAACTCGCCGACCGCCGTTGTCAGGTATTCCCCATACAGACCGCCGCCCGAGTGTGCATTATGCTTTCACTGTGGGGCGGAGATTCACAGGCCGTTCGAAGCAGACGATACGTTTGCGGGAAAAAATGCACAACGGAGAAGATCGATCATGCATGCGAAATATGGGCGGCGCGTCATCGCGCGTGTCGCATGTCCGAACACCTCGAGGACGGGATGGGTTTTGCTTCTGGCTGCTGCAATGTTGGGTACTCCCATCATTCCCGCCTTCGCGCAAGTCACCCAGCCTCCTGACCCTGCCGCCATGGCGAGCCAGGTGAAAAAGTTTGGAGTCGGCAAATCGGTGAAGGTCTGGCTGGTGGGGGGCGAGCGGGTGAACGGGCACATCCGCACGATCCGCGACGATTCGTTCACCCTAAGAGTCAACCGATCAACGGCACGGTCCATCCCTTACGCGCAGGTGGCGGAGATCAAAGACCCCAGTGCGTTGACGTGGATACTCGTCGGCGCCGCAATCGTTGTGGCGATCATCCTGATTGCCCATCACTGATTTCCGATCCCAGCGCGCCGGCGCTTACGCGAAACCCCTTCTGCCATCTGCGAATCATTTTTGTCCTTCGGCCGCCCTGGTGGGCGCCCGCTCACACAGGCTGGGTTACAATCAATCCAGCATGGCGGCTCTTACTCCATCCACCGGACGTGGAACGTGGCGCGACCTCCAGGCGCTGGCACGTTATCAACTGACGCACATCGACCACGAAGGTTGGCGCCGGTTCTGGATGGCGTTGTTCGGCCTGGGCGTGGCGTTTCTCCTGGCGCTCTATTCCACGGCGCTGCACGAAACCAACCATCCGGCCGAGGCCGCGGCGATAGCCTTCCTGTCTTTGCTCATCGCCTTCCTCGTGGCCATCAAAATCGTTCCTCACCTCGTGCGGCGCACTGCGCTCCAGCGCTGGATGATGAAGGTGGAGTATGAGTTCACGCGTGAAGGCATGGTTTACTTCCTGGTGATCCTGCTCATTGCCGGCGCGGCGCTGAATACCGGAAACAATCTGTTGTTCATCATCCTGGCCAATTTGCTTGCAGGAATATTGCTGTCGGGAATTCTCTCCGCTATCGTGCTCTCGCAACTGGAGTTGGATTTCTCCCTTCCGGAGCACGTTTTCGCCGAGCGCCCCATGATCTCGCGCCTGACCGTTGAAAATCGCAAGTGGGTTTTCCCTTCATTTTCCCTCACCTTGTCCGCGCGCGATCCTCAAAAAGGAAAACGCCAGCGAAACGCGCTGCCCCCGACCCGGCAAATTCTGGACGCTCCCGTTTATGTGCCCTACATTCCGCACCGCTCGTCGGTTACCCAGCACGTGGAACTCGCTTTTCCCAGCCGCGGCAGCTACACGCAAGACGGATTTCGTGTGAGCACCAAGTTCCCCTTCGGCCTCCTGCGGAAATCCCACGAAGTTGCCGCGCGGCAGGAAATCCTGGTACTGCCCAACGTTCAGCCCACGGAGGAGTTTTACGAGATCCTTCCCCTCA
>JASHTO010000234.1 GCA_030040515.1 Terriglobia bacterium | reverse complement strand
TTCCCCGCTCCCTCGGAGGGATAGCAGATGAACACGCCCGCGAAAAAGAGGACGGCCATGGCGGCAAACAACGCCCAGCCCTGGCGCGTGTCCTCCACCATTCGACCGAATGTGTACGTTAGCGCTGAGGAAATGATCAGAATGGAAAGAATCTCAACGAAATTGGTCAGCGGCGTTGGGTTCTCATAAGGGTGCGCGGAATTGGCGTTGAAAAAACCGCCGCCGTTGGTACCCAGCATTTTGATGGCTTCTTGCCCGGCCACCGGACCCACGGCGATGGTCTGGGTGGCTCCCTCGAGCGTCGTGGCCGTGCGATAGGACTGGAAGGTTTGCGGAACGCCGCGCAAGCAAAGAAAGAGGGCAAACAAGAATGAAAGGGGCAGCAGGACGTAGACCGTGGCACGGGTGGTGTCCACCCAGAAATTGCCGATCGTGTTCGTCTCCTTGCGAATGAACCCGCGAATCAGCGCGATGACCACCGCCATGCCCGCCGCCGCGGAGACGAAATTCTGCACGGTCAGCGCCGCCATCTGCACGAGGTAGCTGAGTGTCTGCTCGCCGCCGTACGCCTGCCAGTTGGTGTTGGTCATGAAACTCACGGCCGTGTTGAACGCCAGGTCAGGCGTCATGGGCGTGGCGTAAGCGGGAGCATGGCCGGTGCTGAAGTGCATGGGGTTGAGAGGCAGCAAGCCCTGCAAGCGTTGAATGGCGTAAACAAAAAGGAAGCTGACCAGGCTGAAGGCAATAACCGACGCCGAGTATTGCGTCCAGCGCTGCTCAGAAGTTTCACGGATGCCGCAGAATTTGTAGACCAATACTTCCAGGGGGCGCAGGAGGGGATGCAGGAAAGTACGCCGGCCCTCGAACACCTGCGCCATGAAGATTCCCAGCGGCTTGGTGAGCGCCAGCAGCACCAGGAAGAAAACCACGATGTAAATAAAACCTTGCATGGTCATGGGCAATCCTCTCAGAACTTCTCCGGCCGCAAGAGGGCGTAAACCAGATAAACGAAAATGAAAAATGCCGCAATTCCGGCGATGATGAAATCCATGGATCCGCCCCCCTTAGAGGCGTTCGCAAAGCCGCGTAAAGAGCCAGCAACCCGCGAAAAACAACACCGCGATTACGATATAGGCCAGGTCGAGCACGGTGAATTCACCTCAACTGCGCGAAATTTCCACGGCGCCCATGGTTCGGATGAATCTGTCGGAGGATTTGACGATTCGAGTGACAGCTCCAATCGGAGTCCATGGGAATGACCAAGAACAATTGTCGGCGCGGGGGCATAAAGAAATCATAAATACTTGCTCAAGAGTTTGTTATGCCTTGGGGATGCACAGGCGGTAGCCAACCCAGGGTTCCGTGAGGAGATATTCGGGGTGGGAGGGATCGCGCTCGATTTTCTTGCGAAGCTGGTTGATGAAGACGCGCAAGTATTCCACCTCCTCGCCGTAATCGGGTCCCCAAACCGCCTGAAGGAGCTTGGCGTGGGGAATGACCACGTCGGGGTTGCTGGCGAGATAACGGAGAAGGTCAAACTCCTTGGGAGTCAGGCGCACTTCCTCGCCGTCCACGGTGACGCGCCGCGCCGCGAAATTGATTTGCGTATTGCCGAGGTTTATCACATCGGGAGTGCCCGGGTTCACCAGCGTGGAGCGGCGCAGGGCGGCGCGAATGCGTGCCAGGAGCTCCTGCATGCTGAAGGGTTTGGTGACATAATCGTCCGCGCCGGCATCGAGTGCCTCAACTTTTTCCTTTTCGGCGCTGCGAATCGAAAGGATGACGATGGGAACATCGCTTTGCGAACGGATCGTCCGGCAGGCCTCCATGCCGCCGATCCCCGGCATGTTCATGTCAAGCAGCACCAGGTCGAAGCACTCCTCGCGGACCTTCTCCAGGGCCTCCTCTCCGCTGCGCGCCGTGCTGACCACATATCCGCGCGCCACCAGCGTGGTGCGCATTACGCGGCGAATCTGCGGCTCGTCATCAACTACCAGAATTTTGGCATTGGTCACACTGCAAGCTCCCGTGGAGCGAGGGGCACGGAAAAGGAAAATCTCGCTCCTTTTCCCGGCTCACTCTCCACCCAAATCCGGCCGTGGTGGGCGCGCACAATCTCCCGCGCAATGGTCAGGCCCATGCCCGTGCCGGGTATCCGCTCACGCTGGTCCTTCCCGCGAAAAAACTTGTCGAACACCTTGCGCTGCTCCTGTGCGGAGATTCCCGGCCCGCAATCCTCGATGCTCATGATCACTTCCGTTTCCCCGGCAGTGGCGCGGAGCGCGAGGGGGCTCCCGGGCGGTGTGTATTTCAGCGCATTGTTCAGGAATTGCCAGATTACGGTTCCGGTAAATTCCGGGTCGACGCTTACGCGGGGAAGGTTCTCGGGAACCTCCACGGAAACCCTGCGCCCTTCCAGGCTTTCGCCCAGCCGTTCGAGCTGGCGGAGCACAATTTTGCGGAGCGACTGCGGGCTGCGGTGCAATTGAAGCTGACCCGCTTCGATGCGCGACATCTGAATGGCTTCGGTGAGCATGGAGTTCAGTTTGTCGGTCTCTTCATTCACGATGCCGAGCAATTCCTGGTAAGTCGGGCTCAGGCTGCCGTCGGAAAGCATGGAGGTCACTGCCGCTTTGATGGGCGTGAGCGGAGTTTTGAATTCGTGTGCCAGGGCATCGAGCATGGTGGATTTTAACTCCTCGCTCTGCCGCGCGGCTTCGGCCCGCGTGGCCACATCCTGGGCGTGGGCGCGTTCGAGCGTGATGGCCGTCAGATTGCCGATGGCGTGCAGCGCCGTCTCCGAAACCCGCGAACCTTGAATCCCCAGGCTCCCCACCGGCTGGCCGCCCAGGCTGATGGGAATCACCGTGGTCTTCGTCGCAAGGTCGTGATACACCGTGCCTTGCAACGCCGTGTCACGCAGCTTGCCGGCGTCGACGGGAATATCCTGCGGACCGGCCCGATGGATGCGGTCGCTCATGCGGTCGTAAAACGCCAGACCCGGGAGTTCAAAAACCTGGGCGATTTGATTGGCAATTTCCTGGCCCAGCGGACCGTGAACCTCCAGTAGTAGCAAATTCCGGCTCAGCGTGTAAAGCCGTTCGACCTCGTGCTGTCGGTGCGTCGATTCCTGCGCCTGCCGCCGGGCGCTCGCGGAAAGGTGGCTGACGAGCACGGCCGTCACCACAAACGCCGAAAGCGCCACCCAGTCCTGTGGATCGGCAATGGTGATCGACCCGATGGGGGGAATGAAGAAAAAGTCGAGGCAAAACACGCTTGCCAGGGAAGCTGCCAGGCCTTCCGCCAATCCCCAACGCGTTGCCGTCGCCAGGACCACGAGCAGAAAGGTGAGCGCCGCAGTCAGGGTGTTGACACTCAGGAAAAGGAAGTAGAGAAAGGCAATTGCGCACACGATCAGCACTGCGCCGAGGGTGTGAATGACTTTTCCCATGTGGGGCAGCCGATTGATTCTCATGCGGCAACCTCAGATTCTAACCCTTTTACTCACTTGCCTGCCATCTGAGCAGGATCTCTGGAAAACCGGCCCCCTGCCGCGTCGCACGGGGATTGCATCCGCACGCGCGATCACCAAGACCCAATCCAGCTTCCCTTCGCCCCAACCGTAAAGGCCGGGAACGCCCGTCTCAACCTTAACGAAGATCCAATTGCGCAACTGCGCGTCGACCACAAGGGTTTTGATATCCCTGGTTCGCATCGATGGAATTCCTCCACACCTTGCGGGCGGAATCAAGTCATAAGCCTCTCAACGTAACGTCAAGCTGCTTGTGTAAAAAGCCGGAGGGTGCGATTTTTCCATTCCGGGTTTTGGTTGAGGCCGTTGAAGATCGCGTAGAGGATGCGATCGACGCTGGCCACATTCACAAAACAGACCATGGGCCGGGTTCGGCGGCGCACTTCCACGAAGCAGCGCTC
>JASHTO010000233.1 GCA_030040515.1 Terriglobia bacterium | reverse complement strand
ACCGCAAAAGCAGCATGTCTCCCACTGGCGAAACTTCTCAGCGACCTGCCAAGGCCAGATTTTGCGCCGGGGCCAGCGCTTTCGAAAACATTTCTTGCACATATTGTGACGCCATCTACCAGCGCTCATGCCCTCCCTCCTGGCTCCGGGTGAAACGCAGACATTGCAACTCATGTCTGCGCCAGCCGACGAATGCGACGCGCATAGAGCGCCGCTACAGCCGCCGGTTAGTAGCGAATCGTAATCGCCGGCTGGCGCAGACACGAAGTAGGTGTCTGCGTCTCCCAATCATTCCAATCTCTTCCCCCTCTGTGTGAAACGCAGACATTGAAAAAACATGTCTGCGCCAGCCGGCGGAGGCCCTCTGCTAGTAGCGGATCGCAAATGTCGTTTCTTTACCCCCGGCGAGGTCCGGGAGAATCACGCGATGATGGTCAGGCAGAATCACGGCCCCGCCATCGGCCGCGGAAACGCTGCGCGCAAACTCAAACGTGAGCCCGCTGACGGCTTCGCGATCCGCTGGCTGGCGCAGACACGTTGGGTGTGTCTGCGTCTCCTAACCTTCCCATTGGGTCTCCCTTCAGCGTGAAATCGCAGACATTGGATGCATGTCTACGCCAGCCGGCGGTCGCGCGTAATGGGTCAATTTCAAATCACGGAGTAGGGGCACCCCTCGCCCTGCGACCTAAAGCCGTCTTCGGGCGACGGGTCGCGGGTGCCCTGGATTTAAGGGCAGGGACGAGCCCTGCCCCTACGGAATTTCAAACTGACCCACTACCCGGTCGCGTCTTGATTCCAAGCTCGCGCTCGTAGGGGCGAGACGACACCATGCCCCTCCAGGCGAAATCAAGACACACCCCCGGGACCCGGGCGCAGGATTACGGAAATGCCTCCATGCGGAAGCTCATTCCGCTGCCGTCCCAGAATGAGGAGCAGACCATGGGGCTGGGCGCGCGCACGGCGTGCAGAAGGAAGCAATAAAGGTGCGTGGCGTTCAGGTTGGCGAAATGGCTTCGGAAGGCGCGTTCGACTTCCTCCCCTTTGCCCTCAACCATCGCCATTCCGACGAGCTGCTTCAGCGTCTTCCCTTCCAGTTCTTCGCGGGTACGGCAGTCGACGATGATCGCAAGGCTCGAGTCGGCCGCCATTTGCTTGAACGCCGCCAGGTCCGGACCGGCGGCATTTCCCAGAACCGCGCCCACCACCTCGCAGCGGCCGTCCGGAGCGAGCACCTCCGGCAGGCCGGCCATCAGGCGGCGCACAATGTACAGCCCGTCGCCCCCGCCGCCCGCAAATACGGGATAAGGCACGCCGGGCGGCACGGGCATGAACGGCGGGTTGCAGGAGATCAAGTCAAATTTCCTCCCCGCAACCGGCTTGAGAAGATCCCCGGCAAGGAATTCCACCTTGTCCGTAAGGCCGTTCAGGGCAGCGTTGATCCAGAAGAACCGGGCGGCCAGCGGCTCGATCTCGATCGCCGTGACGTGCTTCGCCGTGCGCGCGCAAATCAGCGCCTGCGGACCGACGCCCGCACACAGATCGAGCACGTTGCCCTCAGCCCCAATCAACATGCGGCTGAGTTCGAACGAGTCATTGCCGTAATAGCACTTCGCCTGTGGCGAGACCTTTTCGCTGAACAGCCAGAGGCCCATGTGGTTCGCGAGCCGGTAGGGAGATTCGAGCTTGTCGGCCGCGCGCTTCAACAAGCCCAGCGCTTCGAGCGTTGCGAGCACATCGCCAGGAACGCATGCCGCAAGTTCGCGCGCCTCAACCTCCAGCCCTTCGTGAAACAGGCGGGCCAAAATCTGGAATCGCTCGGGGATTTCGGTGGGCTTGGCGTCGGGGTCGCGGGTCAACGCGCGCTCCAAGCCGGACTCCGCCAGCAAGTCCTTCCAGCGAACGAGTGCGTGCCGCTGTTCATCTGTGAGCATTCTCACCTCACTGACCTGTCATCACCGCACTGCGGGGGTAGGTCATCATATCAGCAAAACCTCAAGGCCAGGACGCGTGCCCGCTGTGTCGCGCGTGCGAACGAAGGCGCCCCGGCTAGTAGTGAATCGTAATCGTCACTTCCTGTTGAGCCGCGAGGTCGGGCAGAATCACGCGGTGATGGTCAGGTAGAACCACTGCGCCTCCATCGGCCGAAGACACGCTGCGCGCGAATTCGAACGTGAGGCCGCTAACAGCCTCGGGGCTTGACAGCTTGAGAGTAATGGCGTCAGCGCTGCGTCCTGGCCCCACCTGCCAGTTCAAGCGGTCGCGCGCCCGCCAGAATTTCGCGAAGTCCATCATGTCGGAGACCAGGATGTCGGCGGGAAGGCCGTTCAGCAGCGTTTCCTCCGCCGGAACTTTGATTTCGTCGTCATTCGTGTGGATCAGAATGACGTTCGCCGCGCCGTTGTCCGCATTGGCCTTGATCACCTCGAGGGCTTTATCGATGCGTTTTTGGAGCGGTGGCTCCTCTTCGTCCTCGATCGTAACGGGGAATTCGTAAATCGGGCTCTCGTCGGAGAAGTCGCGATCGTAGGTCAGGCGATAGGGGAAATTGCTCATCACGTCGGGCGCGGTGAAGGAGGAATCGAACTCGTAGCCGCAATTCACCAGCGCCTGGGCGAGCGCGGTGGGGAAGCGCAGGTGGCCGGCGCGGAAGAAAACGGTGTGATGCCCGGGAATGGCTCCGTCCAGCAATTGCTTCGAAACGCGCACCTCGCCCAGAACCGTGCCGTTCATCGCATCCGTGGTGCTGATGGCGCGCGGGCGGTAATTCGCGTAGGTCTCATTCCCCGCGCCGTAATTGAAATGATTGAAAGCGCGCGAGTGGATCACCGTGTGGCTTTCCACGTCAAATCCCCTGGCCACCAGTTTGCGCAACACGTCGAGGTTCGAGCCGTAGAAAAAGGCGGCGCCATTGGCGTCGGAAACGTATTTGGTCTGCATGAAGAAAGTGCTGTGCACGTGATGGCGGTCTTCCATATTGGCGTAAGTCAGGCATTTGGGAACCGAAAACGCCCAGTCGATGTCGTGGGAGAGCATCAGCACGGAGCGCCGGCCCTGCGGCATGGTGGCGAGGCGCACGGCGCCGCGCGCGAAATGTTCATACCAGGCGCGCAGAAGCAGAAGCCAGACGTCGCCGCCGGGCTCAAACGTGTTGACGTAGGCGCGGAAGGCGTCATAGTGCCGATTCGTCTGCGCGCGCATAATCACGTCGTCCCAGCCGACGCCGCTCACGAAAGTCGTTCCCTGCCCGCTGGACTTCTCGATGAGGGCGGCCGACGCGTCTTCGTACCGCGCCAGAACTTTCCCTGTTCCATCCGGCCGGTATCCGTTGGTCGCGAAGCTCTCCTTCACCGCCTCGCCGGCCAGCGGCACGCGCCTCTCTTCCGGGCGGTCCAGATACCTGCCGAGGGGGTCGGAGGCGACATCGAAGTTCACCCAATGGCGCGTCTTGCGCTGCTGATAATCGCTGAACCCGAACAGCGGGCCGAGCTGTTTGGCAAAGACCTGCTGCGCGAAAATCGTGCCGCCCGCCTGCACGAAGTGCGTCATCTTGGCGATGTCCTCCGGCTCGAACGTGTCGGAATCGATCTCGGGATAAATAAATACCTGGTTATGGCGCAGGGCGACGTCAAGATCGTGCGTGATGAAGAACGGCACGCCCATTTCGTGGAATCCGTGGACAAGGCTCAGGCCTCCATCCTGATCGTTGGTCATGAGCACGGCGATTTGCAGGGGAAACGATTCCGGAAAGTCCCGGTGGTAATCCACAGCGCGCTTGCTGACCGGCTGGAGGGGCACATCGGCGGCGGTGAGGTTGGTGAGGACCTCGGTCCGATATTTTCTGACCGCCAAAAGGTAAACCAGCAGGGCGAGGTAAACGATGGCCAATGCGACAATCGTGCGCTTGATGAGGCGTTTCATTGACGGTGCCCGGCCTCCGCGGCATGCAAGAAGGCGCGCCATGGCTTGCGGGGTAAGCGCGAGGGCGATTCGAAAGTTCGCGCCGGAGATTCGGGTATTGACGACGATGGAACGCCCTCATACAATCGTGGCCAATGCTTGACTTTTCCAAGGCCCATCGTCTTGCAGGCGGAATTGACGGTGGATTCGCGCACCCAACTCACCTCAGGCGTTTCCGCCAGATCCGGCGGCAGGGAGAGATTGAAGACGGGGCCAGTATTTCGAATTACCGGAATTTCTGAGGGGGCTTTATGCAGGCAAACCCGGAACGGCGAAGACAACTGGTGGCGATTGAGCGCCGCAGTTGGCACCTTTGGGGACTCAGCCTCTCGATCTCGATCCTCTTGACCTTCGGAATTACCCTGCTGCTCTATCCGGCCCTGGAAGGCTATGCCGAGCACCTGGAATTCGAGCGTCATTACCTGCCGCAACTGGTCTACGGGCTCTTGGCGATGGTGGTGCTGAGCCAGGCTTACTTCGTCATGAAGCAGCGGGAGCTGAACGCCCTGCGGAATTTCATCATCGCCTCGTACGCATCCTCGGCGGCCAACACGGGGAATTACGCCATGGACGCCTTGACCGGAGCGCTCGATCGCGGAGCGCTGGTGGAGCTTCTGAAGGCGGAGACGGCACGCGCCGAGAAAGCCAATGCGCCATTCTGCGTGGTGATCTTCGACATTTGGGATTTCAAATCGTTCAACAGGCGCGAGGGCAACCTGGTGGGTGACCTGATGCTGAAGGAGCTTGCCCTGCTGTTCATGCGCACCATCCGCAAAGCCGACTGGGTGATGCGTTACGGCCCCGACGAATTCCTCTGCCTGCTGGAAGCCAGCAACCGGCAGGGAGGCGACGCCTTTGTGGAACGCGTCGAAAAGGTGCGTGCGCGCGTCGACCGCCTGCGCGGAGTCAAGCTGCTCGTCGGGCTCGCCGAGTACAAGCTTGGCGATGACGCCGAATTGGTGGTAAGCGACGCGGAGCGACAAATGCGCAAGGGCACCCAGGCGCCGGCCGCCGTCGCCAGCGTTCCGGCCTAAGCCCCCCCTCTTTCGTGCTGGCTGCACCCCCGCCCTCACCTCAACCCTCCGCGCGCGTGGCGAACCCCGTGCGCTCCGAAACGCGCCACACTACCGTGCCGAAAAGGAAATTCCACGTCGCCTTCAACCGCCACCAGAGATAGATCTGCCGGTAGCCGAAGCACTCAATCATCGAAAAGGCCAGCAGCAGAATGGCGTCGCGCGGAAAGTGGTAGCGGGGAAAATAGATCTGGTCGATTAAAACCGAGGTCAGCGAAAATAGCACGCCGGCGAAAAATGCCAGGGCCGCAAAGACCACGAACGCCGTGTCATTCACCCAACCCAGGAGGAAAAGCACCGGCATCAGGACAATTCCCAGGATTTCCACCACCGGGCCGCCGGCTTCATAAAGCAATTCGTAGGGCAGCGCCACCATGCCCACCACGCCGTAGCGCCAGTTGAAGAGCATCTTCCGGTGGACCATGAGGGTTTGCAGCAAACCCTCATGCCAGCGCTTCCGCTGGCTGGCGAGAACTCTGCGGCTATCGGGCAATTCCGTCCAGCACACCGCGTCCGGCGCGAGATGGATTCGCCAATCCAGCCCTTTTTCACGGGCGTAGCGATGCATGCGAAGAACCAACTCGAAATCCTCCGTCACGGTGTCCGTGGCGTATCCCCCGGCGGCGATCACCGCGGCCTTTTGGAACAGTCCGAAGGCGCCGGGAATAATCAGCAGCCCGTTCACCAGGCTCCAGGCGGTGCGGCCGGCGAGAAAGCTGCGCAGGTATTCAATGACCTGAATGATGACCCAGAAATTCAGGAGCAAATTCGGCCGGCGGATTCGCCCCCCGTCGACAATCGAGCCGTTGATTCCGCGCACCACGCCGCCCACGGCCACGACGTGTTCGGGATCTTCCAGAACCAGCCGCAGCGCGTGCGAAACCGCCTCGGGCTCGAAGAGCGAGTCGGCGTCCATGCCGATGAAGTAGGCCGCCTGGGAAAAATTGATTCCGGCGTTGATGGCGTCGGCCTTCCCGCCGTTCACCTTGTCCACCACCACCACGCGCGGCTCAATGGTGGAAGTATAGATGGCCTTGACGGGCTGGGTGGTCAGCCCGGCGCTCGATTGCACTTCGGACTTCCGCAGCGAAAACGAGCGGATCAATTCGTCCAGCGTTCCGTCCTTGCTGCCGTCGTTCACCACCACCACTTCCAGGCGGCTGTAGTGCAGCGCGAGCAGCGAGTGAATGCTGTGGGCGATGACGCGCTCCTCGTTGTAGGCGGGGACGATGAGCGTCACGGCGGGAATCAGATCCTTCAGGTTTTCGACCGCCTCAAAATCGATGGGGTGTGTCAGGGTGTTCTGGCTGTATTTGCGGCAATACCAGAAGGAGAGAACCAGCAGCACGAGGTTGAGCAGGAAGTAGGAGGCGAAGTAGCTGAAGATCACCGCCTCAAACCCATAGGTGACCCAGTGGATGAGCGCTTCCAGAATGACGTTGAATTGGTTCACGATGGGCCTGCCTGCGAAGGGTTTTGAGCCACGGGCACCGGCTCTGAGTCCAGAATGCACCGCGCGATGCGAGGATCGCAGCGGGAATCCTGAGCGAGCGCGACGAGTTGAGCGCGAACCTGCGGCTGGGGAGCTTCCAGCAGCAGATGGGCGATTTGCAGGCGAATCTCCGCGTCCGGGTAAAGCAGCACGAAACTCTCGAGCGCGGAGGTAACGCCCGCGGCAATCAGCACTCCCAGGCTTTTCCGGCTGGAGTGCGCCCGCGCGCTGGAGGGATCGGCAAGGTCATGCGCCAAACCGTCCAGGAATCCGGCGCGCTCCCACTCAGAGATTAAAGTCTCAAAACTGGAGCGCGGCTTGGTGCGCAAAACCTCCACCGCCAGGTCGATCTTCATGCTCTGGATCTTGCGCAGGGCGTAGGCCGCGCGCGAGCTCACCTCGCGCACCTCGTCGTCCAAAGCCGCGAGGGCGATTCCAGCGCCTTCCGGCTTGCCCAAATCGCCCAGCGAGTGCAGGGCCCGCAGGCGCACAAACCACACGGGATCGCGCGCCAGAATCGCCAGTGCCTCGAGGGAAGGCGGATCGGAAATGCGCGCCAGCGCGCGCGCCACCTTGGCGCGAACTTCGGGATAGGAATCGTGTGCCGTGGCCGTAAGGTCCGGGAGCACGCTCGCCTCCGCGATGTCCGATAGCGCCCATGCGCCGATGTGCCGCAGGCGATTATCGGGCGATTTCAGCAGTTGCGCTAGGCTCTTCGGCTCACCTCGAGCGCAGGAAGCGAGCACCGCGGTGAGAGTAATGTCCGGAATGATTCGCGGCAGGCGCGGAAGCGCCTCAACCAAGGCGGGCACGGCCGCGCGCGCCTTCAGCCGGCCCAGGCTCAGCACGCTGGAGAGCACCACTTTCGGCGATCGATCGCGCAGCGCCTGCGTCAAGGCTTCCACACCGCGCGGGTCGGGGAAGTAGCCGAGCGTTCGCGCCGCACGCACCCGCTCGAGCGTCCTGCCCTTGCGCAGGCGCCGAACCCATCCGGCATGAATATTGCTTGCCGTAACGGCCTCGAGAAATCCCGCGCGGTTTTCCTCGCCGGAAAAAAAGCTCTCGCCCACCAGGACCTCTTCAATGGCCTCGCGGTCCTCACGCGGGGCCACGGCCCACAGTCCTTCCAGACTCTGCACGTCATAGGGAGGCACAATCAAGCTGGCGTAACCCAGCCGCCGTATTCCGCGCGCCAGGTTCTGCGAGTACCGGACCTGCATCAAGAAAAACATGCCCACGCCCAGCACGAAGTTGCAGACGGCGAGCACGATGAGCGCGGTCTCGAGATATTCCAGTGAAGGCGGGGACACTTCCAGCATGGTTTCCGTCCTGGTCTCCTTCGAACCCTCGTGCCTTTGCTGGCTCCCGGCGGGATTGCGCCATTACCCCGCGGCGAAATGCGCTCATCTTACCATGTCCGGCCATGTCCGGGCGGTTGGATTCCAAACCCAAGGGGCGCAACCATCGCTCGCCGACGCTCGCGCCCAAGTTGTAGCGCAAGCGTCCCGCCCGCGCGACGGGTCCTAATTAAAAACTGGCTAGTGGTACAGTTTGAAATTTCGGTGTAGGGGCACCCCTCGTGGATGCCCCAGCCAAGGCGTCGCCGTGGCAGTGGGCAGGCACGAGGCCTGCCCCTACGTAATTCAACCTGTACCACTGCCAAAAACTGTAATTCCTCGACGCTACTCACGAGTTGGAATTACAATGTCGGACTCGCGCGGCGCGCCATCCTATATACGGTGCGCGAGCGAGATCGAATTGATGTGGGGGCCATAATGATTAAGAAGTTTCTGCCGGGAGTCCTGCTTTTTTCGTTGCTGCTGGGCGGCAGCGGCGCGACGATCCACTTGGGCAACGGAAGAATCGTCAAGATCATTAGCGAGGATGCCTCGGCCGAGAACCCCTACGTGCAAAGCCTCGAAGTCAACGGCCAGCCTTCCGAGAAGACCTGGATTTCCTGCGAAACGCTCAGCCAGGGTGCGACGCTGGACTTCAAGCTCGGAAGCACTCCCAACAAACAGTGGGGCTCGAAGCCGGAAGATGCACCGCCTTCCTTCGCACAAGGTACGGAGGCATCGGGTAAGTGAGATTCCAACTCCTCGCGCGATTGCTGATGACGCGGGCCTTGCCGCTATTCCTGCTCCCGGCAATGATTCTTCTCTTGCCCAACGAGACGGGCATTGCAGGGGCTTGGGAAGAGACTGAAGCCGGTACGATTACCGATGTGAACACCTTCATCGGCACCGCAGGTCCTGACGCGGGCGCAACTTTTCCTGGCGCGACAATGCCCTTCGGCATGGTTCAGTGGAGCCCTGACACTTCCAACGGATTCACGCGCAAGAATGTGGGAAGTTATCAGTATAGCGACGACATGATTCGGGACTTCAGCCTCACACACCTGAGCGGTCCCGGCTGCCCGGTACTGGGCGACATTCCCATCCAGCCCTTCGAGGGGGAAATCAAGACATCCCCGGCCATCGATCCCGCCATTTACCGCGCCAAATTCTCTCATTCGAACGAGCAGGCGTCGCCGGGCTATTACGCCGTGCGCTTTGACAACGGCATCCGCGTTGAACTGGCGGCCACGCTGCGGGGCGGAATGGGGAAATTTGAGTTTCCGGCCTCCGAAAATTCCACTCTGATTTTCGATTTGGGCCGAAATGCCACGGAGGTATTCAGCGCCCGCGTGGAAATCGAGGCGCCGAACGAAATTTCCGGCAGCGTTTCGAGCGGCGCGTTCTGCCACTCGACAAATCGCTACAAGATTTATTTCACGGCCGAATTCAACCGCGCGTTCAGCAGCTACGGCGCCTGGAGCGGTGCGGACCTGAACCGGGGGACAGCACACGGTGGAAGGCGGGCATACGGGCGGCTGGGTGAGCTTTGACACTACCCGTATCCGCGAAGTGGAAATGCGCATCGCCATCTCTTATGTCAGCGTTACGAATGCCGAGAAAAATCTGTCTGTGGAACTTCCTGGTTGGAATTTCGAAGTGGTTCGCCGGGCCGCGCACGACCGTTGGGACCGCGAGCTGGGGCGAATTTCCATCAGGGGCGGCGATGAGAACAACAAGAGGGTGTTTTATTCCGCGCTCTACCGCTCCTTCCTGCATCCCAATACCTTCAACGACGTGAATGGGGAATACAAAGGTTTCGACAACAAAGTGCACGTGACGCGGGACTTCACCCTTTATGCCAACTATTCAGGGTGGGACATTTACCGTTCAGAAGTCCAATTGCTCGCCATGCTCGAACCGAAAGTTGCGAGCGACATGGCGGAGTCACTGGTAGTGGACGCGGCGCAGGGCGGGGCGCTGCCCGTGTGGCCCGTGGCGAATGACGAGGCGTGCCAGATGGTGGGCAGCCCGGCGTGCCCGATTATTGCCGACGCCTACGCGTTCGGAGCGCGGGGGTTTGATGCCAAGACTGCCCTCGCGGCAATGCTTCGGGGCGCGACCGTGCCGGACCTCCGTTGCAATCGCTGCCTGGAATGGGATGCTCTGGACACTTACCTGAAATACGGCTATCTGGGCCCGGACACGCGCGGGCGCCGCCAGCACAGCGGGCCTTCGCAGACGCTCGAATACACCACGGCGGATTTTTCCATCGCCCAGCTCGCCAGGGCGCTGGGGGATTCGGCCACTTACCAAGAGTTCATGCACCGCGCGCAATTCTGGCGGAACACTTT
>JASHTO010000232.1 GCA_030040515.1 Terriglobia bacterium | reverse complement strand
AAGTGGACGTAGATAAAATTCAAGCCCGGAGTCGTTCCCCAATGGCCCAGCAGGCGCGGCTTGATGTGGTCGAGGCGCAGCGGCTCCTTGAGCAGCGGGTTTTCCATCAGGTAGATTTGCCCCACCGAAAGGTAATTCGCCGCCCGCCAATAGGCGTCCATGCGGCGGACTTCCTCCGCCGAGAGGGTGATTTTGGGAAGAGGCGAAGAAGTATAATGACGCGTCGTTTTGCTCACAACAGCCTCCGGATTTCGGTGCACCAAGAGCTTCCGCCCAGCCCGTATATTTTACCAGCGCTAGCTGTTTGCGGGATTACAATCCGATAAGGCTGGTATTTGGTAGCCGGTAGCCACGGCATGCCTTTTATGCCGTGGGTTCTTCGAAAGCGGGTAGCGCAGAGTCTCGCATTCCAGAGACTCTGCGCTACCCGCTGCGAGACGATGAGAGTGCTGAAATTTGAGATTTGCCTATTTCCGTCTTTGCGCGGCGAGCGAGAGCAGCAGTTTCGCCAGGTGGCGCGAGTCGTGGCGGGCGACGCGATCCTCCAGCAATAAATTAGCGCAAATGGGTTTCACTCCCATCTTGCGCACCGCGTCCAGGTCGAGCGCCACGGGGCCGGCGCGCTCGGCGGCATAGCGGTCCAAAAGGTCTTCCGACAGCGGCTGCGTGTTCAGCACAATGTAGTCAAACAACTTGCGCCGCGCATGATCGTGCAACGCCTGGATGTGTCCCGCGGCGGTGTAGCCCCGGGATTCGCCCGGCTGCGTCATGAGGTTGCACACCAGCACCTTCACGGCGCGCGACCGCGCAATCGCCTCCGCAATGCCCTTCACCAGCAGGTTGGGCGCAAGCGAAGTGTAGAGCGAACCGGGCCCCATGGTGATGAGGTCCGCGCGCCGAATCGCCGCCAGGCTATCGGGCAGCGGGCGGGGGCGGCTGGGCAGAATACGCAGGCGGCGGATGGGCACGCGCGTCCGGGTGATGGCCCGCTCGCCGCGAATGACTACGCCATCGAGGCGAGTGGCTTCCAGATGAACGTCCGAGAGCGTAGCAGGAAATATCTCCCCGCGAATGGCCAGCACCTCACTCGACAAACGCACCGCCTGGGCGAAATCGCGCGTCAGGTGCGTCAGCGCCGCGAGGAACAAGTTGCCGAGATTGTGCCCGCGCAACCCATAGCCGCGGGAAAAACGGTAGTTAAAGACTTGGGTGAGGAGCTGCTCGTCCTCGGCGAGCGCCACCAGGCAGTTGCGGATGTCACCGGGAGGCAGAATACGGAAGTCGCGGCGCAGACGGCCGGAACTGCCGCCTTCGTCCGTAACGGTCACTACAGCCGTCAGACGGGTGATTTCGGGGTGGAACTGGGCGGGGCGAGCGGGCTCACTCACGTGATGCTTGAGGCCGCGCAACACCGTTGATAACCCGGTGCCCCCACCAATGGCAACAACTTTCATCGATTCGGTATGATTCCTTGCGTCCAGACAACCAGGCCGGGCGGCGCCGGAGGCTTATATCCCTTCCGGATGGATCAGGCGTTGGAAGCGGGGGTCGGCGGCGAGCCCGTGAAGGTCTTCGTCGCGGCGCGCGTGGATGCGATTCTCCGGGCGCAGCGCAAAAGACGATTCCAGGTGCGCGAAAGCCGCATCGAAATTTCCCCCCATCGCGTGTGACACGGCCAGGGCGTATTGGACGTGTTCCTGGCGGGGCTTCAGCTTGTCGGCCTTGCTGAGATGCTCGACCGCTTGCTGGTAGTTCCGCGCATTGAAGCAGGCCACGCCCAGCGCGTAGTAATCGTCGGCGGACTTGGGAAGCGGTGCCCGGCGTCCCGTCTTCTGCCGGCAGAGGCGCAGGTGCATCTGGGCACGCTCGGCAACATCGCGAGCCTCGCTCTCCGCGAGCTTGGTGAAAATCTCCGCCGCCTTGTCATAGTCCTGCCGCTGAAAAGCTCGCACGCCCGTTTCAAAATTCTTCACTGCCGCCTGGTACTGCGGGTTAACCTGCGGGCGGGGAGGATTCGCCGCCCCCCTGCCCCGGTGATTGGTCTTGGTTCGGCCAGCCGAGGCGCGCCGACCCACATGATTATGTTGATTCCCGGATTTACGCCGCAGCGCGCTGCTTCTGCCACGCACTGAGCGACTTAGCCGCGAAGTTGGTTTTCTGGAGGTAGCCATGGTATACCGTTTTTTGAGATAAACCCTTTCATTTCATAAAGTTAGATTGTGTGCCGGGGCTCCCTGCGCCCTCCCCACGGCCACTATCACCTTTATCTATAACATACTTACGTATTTGGAGTCAAATCGATGATCACGGAATAGGTATTATGGGCAAAAGACCTCAACTTTTAAGCCTCTTGTCAAACCCCCGGGGCCATGATAAAAAAGAAGATGAAATGAACAGGAGTTTGCATCCATTTGCGCATAACGTCCTCCCCGCGCGAGGCTGCGACCCCTGTTGTAGCCACCGCAACTAAAATTTCTTCCGCCCTCCCCAAAAATCCAAGGGAAGTGCGACAATATAATAGAAGAGGAGGTCCTTCAAAGTGGCCGACTATAAACACCCGGAAGTTCTTGTAAGTACAGAATGGGTCGCCGCACGTCTGGATGACCCAAATATCCGGCTGGTGGAAGTAGACGTGGATACCGGCGCTTACGAAAAATCGCATATCAAGAACGCCCGGGGTTGGAATTGGACGACGCAACTGAATGACACCCTGCGGCGCGACATCCCCAGCCCCAAACAGTTTGAGGAGCTGTGCAGCGCTTCGGGAATCACCAATGAAAACACCGTGGTCCTTTACGGCGACAACAACAACTGGTTCGCCGCATTTGCATTCTGGCAATTCAAGATTTACGGCCACAAGGATGTGCGCCTGATGAACGGCGGCCGCAAGAAGTGGGAACTGGAGCAGCGTCCACTGACCCATGAGGCCACGCCCGTTACCCGCACCGCATATCATGCCGGCGTCCCGGACGGCACCCTGCGCGCCCGTCGCGACAATATTTTCCAGGTTCTTTCCGGCAAGCCCGCCAGCCTGGTGGATGTGCGCTCGCCCGACGAATTCACGGGGAAAATCATTGCGCCTCCCGGCATGTCAGAGACCGCGCAGCGCGGCGGGCACATCCCTGGGGCCGTGAATGTCCCCTGGTCAAAGGCCGTAAGCGAGGACGGTTCGTTCAAGTCCTACGACGATCTCTCCAAGCTCTATGGGGCGCTTGGCGTGCAGCCGGACAAGGAAGCGGTGGCCTACTGCCGCATCGGCGAGCGCAGCTCCCACACCTGGTTTGTCCTCAAATACCTGCTGGGGTTTGAAAAGGTCCGCAACTACGACGGAAGCTGGACGGAATGGGGCAACTTGATGGAAGCCCCCATCGAAAAAGGTGAGGCGAAAGGCGCAGACGGAACGCATTAATTTCCAGGTTCGGCGTTCTTTAGCTTGAGAGCTGGGCAAAGAGTCCTGAGAGGTTGGGTGCCATGGGGGTCGATTTCTATTTTGACCCCTTGCTAACCTTTTGCGGAAGTTTGCATCCTACTGAGGCGGAGCAAATATAGTAACGACGTCCGTATTGTAGCGGCGGTCTCCGACCCGTCGCCCGAAGACGGCTTTGGGTCGCAGGGCGACCGCCGTTTTCGGCGCTCATAAAGCGCCGCTACAAGGGAGATGTCACAATATTTTGTCATCCTCAATAGATTCTAGAGGGTGCAGTTCCGCCGCTACTCGGGAAAAGCCGAATCATGCCGGTCCCCCCGCCGATCCCGCTACGTGCCCGCGTGCGCCGCTGGACTCTGCGCATTTCCATCCTGGCCATTTTCGCCGCGGCAATTCTACTCGTCATCTCCCACACTCACCAGACCCCCGTGGCGGCCGCAGCAGATTCGCGCACTGCCGTCATCAAGCGCGGAGATTTTGTCCGCTCCCTCCGCATCTCTGGCTCCACGGAAGCCGTGCGGGCCTTTTCCGTGCAATCGCCGCAGATGAGGGGCGGCGGAAATCAAATGGTGCTGATGAGCATCGCGCACGCCGGCACGCGCGTCCATCAGGGCGACGTCCTTGCCGAATTTGACCCTCAGGACCAGCTTAAACAATTCCGCGACAGCCAGGCCGATTACCTCGGGTTCCTCGACAAAATCAAGAAACAACAGGCGGATAATGCCACCGACCTGGCCAAGGACCAGACCGCCCTCAAAGCCGCCGAGGACGATTACGCCAAGGCCAAGCTCGAGATGTCCAAGAACGAAATCGTCTCGCGCATTGACGCGGAGAACAATCGCCTGACGCTCGAGCAGACCGAGGCCACACTCAAACAACTTAAGCAGACTTTTGACCTGAAGGAGCAGGCCCGCCAGTCGCAGGTGAAGGACCTCGAAGTTCAGCGCGACAAGGCCCACGCCCAGATGCTTTATGCGCAGATGAACTCGCAGCGCCTGTCAATCCACTCGCCGATCGACGGCCTGGTGGTCCTGAACCCCATCTGGAAAGGCAGCGGAATGGGCGACGCGCAGGAGGGCGACCAGATCTGGCCCGGCTCCGCGTTTATGCAGGTGGTGGATCCTGCTGCCATGCAAGTCACGGCGCGGGTGAATCAGGTGGATTTCCCTTACCTGCACCTCGGCCAGGCCGTGCAAGTCCGCCTGGATGCCTATTCCGACCTGGTGCTGAAAGGCTCCATCCAAAGCATCGCGGCCATCGGCTCGGTCAGCACGCTTTCGCAGTCGGTTCACAACTTTAATGCGGTTTTTTCCATTCAGGGGTCGGACCCGCGCCTGCTGCCCGACCTTTCCGCCTCCGTCGATGTGGAGCTAGAGCGCGTGCCGGACGTCCTGCTCGCCCCGCGTGCCGCTTTCGTAACCGAAAGCGGCAAGACCTATGCCTGGGTAAAGAGTGGAACCGGATTTGAGAAGCGGGCCGTGGTTTTGGGCAAGACCAATGACGTCGATGCAGTTGTGACCTCCGGCCTCATCGCCGGGGACTTGGTCATGCGAAATCCGGAGGAATCGCAAGAGATGCAAAAATGAAGGCGCATCCGGGGATGTCTATGAAAACAAAGGGTCGATTTTTTCTCACGTGGAACTGAGTGCTGTCGTCAATACCATCAACAGATTGGCTGTGAAATTACGCTATTTGGGGGGACTACTGCAGAAGTTGTTGAAAACAAAGGATGGCTATTCCAAAACGGTAGGCCTGTGCATGAGGCTTTGAGAAACCGAGGCCGGCCGGTACCAAAGCAGGTTCGAAGCATAAAGGATCGGAGTAATTCGTAGGGGCAACCCTTGTGGTTGCCCCAAGGGCGGCCGCGAGGGCCGCCCCTACAGCATACGATCCGGAAATCAAACTATGGTCGACCGCCTCAAGACAACCTGGCGCCGCTACCGAACCCTCATCATTATCATGGGGCTCCTCGTAGTATCCGGCCTCGCCTACGGTGGGGTGCGCTACACACGCCCGGCTCCCACGATTCCCACCGCTACGGTCCAGCGCGGCGACTTCCTTGAAACCGTGAAATTCCACGGCCGAATCATCGCCGCGAAATCCGTTCTCATCAAAGCGCCGGCGATTACCGGAGATATTCAGATTACCTTTCTGGCTCGGACCGGGACTGCCGCGAAAACGGGCGACATCATCGCCAAGTTCGACACCGCAAAGCTCGAAGACACGCTGAATCAGCGGCGCTCCGACATGAAGCAGGCCGAAGCGGGCATTGGAGAGGAGCGCGCCAAGGCCCGCTTGCTGGATGAGCAGGACCGCACCGACCTCTTGACCGCCCAGTATGACGTGAAGCGCGCCCAACTCGACGCCAGCCAGGAGTCAATCCTCTCCCCCATCGACGGCGCGGAGAAGAAGCTGGCACTCGCCGATGCCGAGCAGAAACTCCGGGAAGTCGAGGCGCGGCAGAAGGCCGACCAGGCCAGTTCGTGGGCCACCATCAACGGTAAAATTCAGGATCGCGACAAGGCGGAAGCCGATGTCAAGCGCGCGGAGCGAGACATCGCCGCCATGACCCTGCGCGCCCCCGCCGACGGAGTGGTGACGATCTTCCCCAACTGGCGCGCCGGCGGCTGGTTTACCGACAATCCCCCGGAATTCCGCCCCGGCGATCACGCCTGGAACGGCGCCACCATCGCCGAATTGCCCGATTTTTCCAGCCTGCAAGTCAGCACACGCATTGACGAGGTGGACCGCGGCCGCATCCAGCTTGATGAGACCTCGACCGTGCGAGTGGACGCCGTTCCCGATCGCGGGTTCCAGGCGCACGTGGCGCGAATCAGCGCGCTGGCCAAGATCGATTTCACCACCTGGCCACCACCGCGCAATTTCGATATCACCTTGCAGCTTGATACCCGCGACACCCGCCTGCGCCCCGGCATGAGCACCAACGGGCGGATTGCCGTCAACAAGGTTCCCAACTCCCTCATGGTTCCCGTGGGAGCGGTCTTTTTGCAATCGGGTTCGAGCGTGGTCTATGTGCTTTCTGGCGCCAAATTCCTGCTCCGGCCGGTGACCGTGGGTCTGCGCAACGACGACCAACTGACCATCACCTCCGGACTCTCAGAAGGCGAAAAGGTGGCTCTGAAGAATCCCACGCTGGTGGAAAAACCATGAGCGCGCGCAAGGTAACCCGGATTTCCCTGGTCGTATTCCTGCTGGCCGCAGCCGCAGCCGCAACCACCGTGGGGCTGAAGCGCCTGAACAAGACGGAACGGGTTATTCCCACCACGCGCGTCAAACGTGGTGATGTCGATCTGAAGATCTACACATCGGGCGAACTGCGTGCCGGCAAGACCGCCATGCTCACGGCGCCGTCGGTGGGAAGTTCTCTGCACCTGATTTTCCTGGCCGTCACCGGCACGCGAGTGAAGACCGGCGACCTGGTGGCCGATTTCGATCCCAGCGACCAGGAACACAACCTGGACATGGCCACGAGCGACCTGAAGGAGGCCGAGCAATCCATCGCCAAGGCTAAAGCCGACGCCGCCGTGCAAGATGCGCAGGACAAAGTCGATCTATTGAAAGACCAATTTGACGTGAAACGAGCGGAGATGGACGTGAGCAAGAAAGACCTGGTCAGCGCGATCGACGCGCAGAAGAACCTGCTGGCTCTGGATGAAGCCCGGCGCAAGCTCGCACAGTTGCAACAGGACATTCCCTCCCACGCCGCGTCCAACCAGGCGGAAATCGACGTCGCGCAGGAAAAGCTGGCCAAGGCCCAGCTCAGCATCCATCTCGCGCAAAAGAACATTGAGAACATGCACCTGCGCGCGCCCATGGATGGGATCGTGGCGGTGCAGGACAATCGCAACGTCAATTTCGGCTATCCCGGCATGCGCTTTTCCGAGTATCACCAAGGCGACGAAGTTCAGCCCGGCGCTTTCGTCGTGCAGGTTCTGGACATGGGGAGATGGAGCTTCAGGGCAAGGTTGCGGAAATCGATCGCGCTAATTTGTCTCCCGGCGAGCCCGCCGAT
>JASHTO010000231.1 GCA_030040515.1 Terriglobia bacterium | reverse complement strand
ATCACTTGCCGGGGGCCGAACTACCTCCGGCTTGCGCCATTCTGAACCCGCGCCGGGCGGACTGCCGGTATCCTGAAAAGGGCCTGGCCGGGGTGGGTGTAGCCTTCAAACTGGCCCAGGGAATTCTGGGGGAGCGGCTCAGCGGGCGGCTTCTGGAATCCTTCCTCAAGATCGTCGCCATTGGCACCATCGCGGACGTGGTTCCGCTGCTGGGGGAAAATCGCGTCATCGCGCGCTTTGGGTTGGAGGCGCTGCGCCGGCCCGCGCGGTCCGGCCTGGCGGCGCTCATCGAGCTTGCGGGCCTTGCGGATCGCGAAATCACCGCCGGGGATGTGGCCTTCCGCATCGCGCCGCGCCTGAACGCCGCGGGGCGAATGGAGGACGCGCGCGACGTCATCAACCTCTTCACGCTTGCGGATGCGGCGCGCACTCGGGAAATCGCCGAGCGGCTGGACAGCCTAAACCGCGAGCGCCAGCGCGTGGAAGACGAGATTCTGCGGTTCATCGTGGCCGAGCTCGACAGAAGGCGCGACCTGGCGGGCCTTTATACGCTGGTGCTGCACGGCGAGGGCTGGCACCGCGGCGTGATCGGCATTGTGGCGCAGCGGGTGGCGGAGCGGTATCATCGTCCTGCGCTGGTGGTAGGTGTGGAGAACGGCATCGGCGTGGGCTCCGGCCGGTCGATTCGGGGATTTCACCTGCTCGATGCGCTCACTTCCGTGGGGGACCTGTTTGAGCGCTTCGGCGGGCATGCGGTGGCGGCGGGATTCACGATCGCCACGGCGAACATCCCGGCGCTGGAGCGGCGTTTTGAGGAGCACGCCCGCGGCGTCCTTCAGCCTTCCGACCTTGAGCCTGTGCTGCGCCTGGACGCCGCCGTGGATTGGGCCGAAATCGACTGGAGGCTTTACGAGGGCGTCCTGCAGCTCGCGCCGTTTGGAATGGGCAATCCCACACCGGTGCTGAGCGTGCGTGGAGTGCCGCTGGTGGCGCCGCCGCGCGTGTTGAAAGAGAAGCATCTAAAATTAAGGGTGGGGAATGGCGCGCGCTCCCTGGACGCGCTCGGTTGGGGATTGGCGGCGCGCGCGGCGGAGTTCCAGGCGGGGCAGCGGGTTGACGTGGCGTTCGCGCTCGAACAGAACAACTATCAGGACATCGCCAGCCTGCAATTGGTGATTAAGGACTTGGGGTTGAGTTGATGCGGCCCGCCGGAGGCTATACAGAGCGACATAAATTGTAGCGGCGCTCTACGACCCGTTGCCAGAAGACGGCTTTGGGTCGCAGGGCGAGCGCCGACCGGCGGTCATAGACCGCCGCTACAGCCAAATACGCAAACACTTATGTCGTTCCGTATAGCCAGGCAAGTGAAATTCAACTCCATGAGGGAATCGTGGCAACGCGGGGAATAGGGCTGGAGCGGGCGCGCCGCCAGCGGTGGCTGACGGGCCTGGTGGCGGCGGGGATTTCCGTCACCGCGCTGGCCGTGGCCCTTGCCTACTGGGCCAACACATCTCGCCGCACAACTCCCCTCCACCTTCTGCCCAGCCCGGCGCCGGACGTGAACCAGCAGCTTTCCGGCTACACGTTTACGCGCTCGGACCGGCGTCGCGCCATCTTTACGGTACACGCCGCCCGCACCGTAGCCTATGATAAGAACAAATCAATGGAGCTGGATGGAGTGACGGTGCAGGTCTTCGGCCGCAAGGGGGACCGCGGCGACATTCTGCGCACCCAGCGTTGCGAGTACAACCCGGAGACGGGAGACCTTTACAGCTCAGGCCCCGTGGAGATCGAGTTAAGCGCGCACGCCGGCAACGTTCCGGGCAGCGGCGAGCAGGGCAAGCGTCGGGTGACGATCGAGACTTCAAAAGTAGCCTATCACAAGGATGACGAACTGGCGGAAACCGACCAGCCCGTGAAGTTTCACATGGGGCCGGCCACCGGCACGGCCGTGGGCATGGAGTACGCCACCGGTGACGGATGGGTGGTTTTGCGGCACGACGTGGTCGTGGATCTGGCCCAGGGAACCCCCAGGGCTCCACGGCCGCCCATCCACCTGACGGCTTCGTCACTGCGCTACGACAAGGACGGCGGAAACCTCTCGCTCACCGGGCCAGTGGTGGTCTCGCAGCAGAACCTCCGCGCCGTGGCCGACAACGCGAAGGTAGCGCTCGACAATCAGAACCGGGTTTCGCAGGTGAATCTGCAAGGCCACGTGCAGGCCTTTGATGAGGATCCGCTTCGCGCCGTCGAGTTGAACGCCGAACGCGTGCAGGGGAATCTCGACCCTATCTCGGGCGAGTTGCGCCACCTGACCGCGGAGGAGAACGTGGTTGGGGAAACCAAAAGCAAGGGCAGCACCAGCCACATGACCGCCCAGCGCGTGGAGATGGATTTAGGCGGAAAGCATCCACACCCGCTGCGGGGCGTGGCCATGGGTGACGTCCACGTGGAACTGGAATCGCCGGCGGTGCTTGAGGTTCCGGACAAAGCAGTGGCGAAGGGTTCCGAAAAGAAAACCTTGTCCGCCGCCCAAGTGCGGTACGAATTCCGGCCCGACGGTAACAGCCTGAAGGCCGCGGAAACCGTTGGGCCGGGGACACTCGACGTTTCGTCCGCCGACCCGAAATTGGGGCCCAAGATCATTACCGCCGGGCAATTCCTGATGGCTTTTGACGAGCGCAGCCGCATCGAGTCGCTGCACGGCACGGCTCCCACGCTGGTGCGTTTCCGTCCCCCCGCCACAGCGCCCGCCGGAACTCCGGAGCAACAAAGCCAGGCCGACCATCTGGAGGCGATCTTTGACCCCGGCACGCAGACACTGCATGAAGTTCAGCAATCAGGAAATTTCGAGTATCGCGATGGGGACCGCCAGGCGAGCGCCGATGACGCCCACTACGATCCGGGCGGGCAAAGCCTGGTATTGCTCGGGCATCCGCAGGTTTGGGACCCTGACAGCCGCGTAAAATGCCGGAAAATCACCATCGATTTGCGTACCAACGCTGCACTAGGCGAAGGCCATGTGCAGGCGACCCACCTGCCGGCACCGGCGCCGGGGGCTGCCCCGCCGGCGACTCCACCTTTGCCCACCAATGTGCTGGCGGACAAGATGGTGGCGGAGCAGCAGAGCCAGACGATCCACTACGAAGGGCATGTGCGCGCCTGGCAGGGCACAGATGTGGTGGAATCCGCAGCACTGGACGTCTATCGCGCCCAGCGGCGGGTGAGTTCGGGCGAGCAGGTAGTCACCAGCTACCTGCAACCTGCGGGAGCGGCCGGCGAGCCGGGGGCCACTTCTCAACCCCCTGGGTCCAAGCCCGGTGCACAAGTCGGGCTACAAGCAAATGGGCAGCCCCGCCCGGTGACGGTTCACGCAGATTACCTTGAGTATTTCGATGAAGGCCGCCGTGCCCGCTATCATGGCAACGTTCGTCTGGTTGCGGACACCACGACGATGCAATCCGACCGCCTGGACGTGTATTTTACCCCGGGGGATTCCGTGCAGGGTTCACAGGTGGACCACGCCGTGGCGGACGGACATGTGAAAGTGACGCAGCCCGGGCGAGTGGGGACGGCAGAGCACGGCGAGTACTTCTCAGTCCCCGGAAAAATCGTTCTGACGGGCGGTCCGCCGGTGTTGGTGGACGACAAGAAGGGCTCCACGACGGGCCAGCGTTTGACTTTCTTCACCCACGATGATAGGCTTTTTGTGGACGGAGGTGACCAGTCGCCCTCATTACCCAAACACCGCGTCGCACCATGAGCGACAATGCAGATTCTCTCCACATCCGATCTCACGAAATCATATAAGGGCCGGAAGGTCGTTGATGATATTAACCTTAGAATTGCTCAAGGAGAGGTGGTGGGTTTGCTGGGGCCCAATGGGGCAGGCAAAACCACAACGTTTTACATCATCGTCGGCCTGACCAGTCCGGATGCCGGTCAGGTACTCCTGGATGGCGTGGATATCACCAACTTCCCCATGTACCTCCGGGCAAGAGAAGGCATCAGTTACCTCCCTCAAGAGCCCTCCATTTTCCGCAAGCTAACGGTGGAAGAAAATATTATGGCAGTGCTCGAGACGCGGCCTATGACGGCCGACCGCCGGCGGGCGCGCCTGGAGGAGTTGCTGGAGGACCTGGGATTGCAGCAGGTTCGCCGGAGTTATGGCTACCTGCTCTCGGGCGGGGAGAGGCGGCGAGTGGAAATTGCCCGCTCGCTGGTGATTTCACCCTCGTTCATGCTTCTCGACGAGCCGTTTTCCGGTATCGACCCTTTGACCGTAATTGACATCCAAAAGATTATCGTTCGGCTGAAGGAATCGGGAATCGGCGTGCTGGTGACGGATCACAACGTGCGCGAAACTTTGCAGGTTACGGATCGCGCGTACATCATCAACAATGGCCGGATTTTCCGCGCCGGGTCACCCGAGGAACTTGGCAACGATGCGGAAGTGAAGCGGGTTTACCTGGGCGATTCGTTTCGCCTGGCGATGTAAGAGCAGTGAACAGTGGCTGAACAGATAGAAATCCGAAACTCGAAATTCGCGGCGAGTTTCGAATTTCAAATTTCGAGTTTCGACTTTGTTTTTGTTGGCTTATGACTGAGGAACTATGGGTGGTCCTTCTCCCAGAATCGGCCTGAATCTACGGGTGGCGCAGAAGCAGATTCTGACGCCCGGACTGGTTCAGATGGTCAGCGTGCTCGCGCTCAACAAGCTCGAGCTGCGCGAGATGATCAACCAGGAGATGATCTCCAATCCCGTGCTGGAAGAAATTCCCGAGGGCGTGCCTTCTATCGAAGATGAGGCGAAAAAGACGGAAGCCGATCAGATGGTTGGCTCTCCACCGGAGGGCGGGGCGCCGGATCGAGAGGGCAAGGACTCTTTTGAGCAAACTGATTTCGGATCCTTCTTTGACGAATACCTTGACCCGGGGTTCAAGTCTCCCACCCTCGATGCGATTGACAAGAAAGAGAAACTTGAAATAGCAGAGCAAATATGGGGATCGGCCGCAAAGTCCCCAATATCCGAGGTGATCGAGAAACCTTCCTACGAAAACTTCCTGTCTCAACCTACCTCGCTCACTGACCATCTGGAGTGGCAGTTGAACCTGTCGATTTGCCCCAATGCGGTGCGCGAAGCCGGCCAATCCATAATCGGAAACCTGAACGAGGACGGCTATCTCACCGCCACGCTCGAAGAGATCACGCAATCGGGTAGCCACCAACCTAAGGACGTGGAGGAGGCACTGGCACTGATTCAAACGTTCGACCCGCTGGGTGTGGCGGCGCGCGACGTGCGCGAGTGCCTGCTGATCCAGTTGCGCACCCTGGAGCCGGACAACAATCTGGCGCAGCAGATCGTTTCCGACCATCTGAAGCAGCTTCAAAACAAGCAGTATCGCGAGATCGCGCGCATCCTGGACCGGCCCGTGCAGCAGGTTGAGCGCTGCGTGGAGTTGATCCGCAAGCTCGATCCGCGGCCCGGACAGCGCTATAACAATACTGAACCCCGTTTAATCGAACCGGACGTGACCTTTGTTCGCACCAGCGACGGGTATCGAGTCGACCTTAATGAGGAGGGCCTTCCCCAACTTCGAATCAGCCACCATTATCGCCGCATGCTGAATGAAGGCGGCACGGAGCGCGACGTCCGCAATTACGTGAAGGAACGCTTTACCAGCGCCATGCAGCTCATCAAGAACATCGAGCAGCGCAAGCAGACCATTGTGCGCGTTTGCGAGGCGATTATTCGCCGGCAAAAGGACTTTCTGGATAAAGGTATCGACGAACTGCGGCCCATGATGATCAAGGAAGTGGCGGAGGAAGTGGGCGTCCACCCCTCCACCGTCAGCCGCGCGGTTTCCAACAAGTACGCGCACACGCCGCAGGGTGTCTATGAATTGCGATTTTTCTTTACCGAGTCGGTGCAGGGGCCGGCGGGCGGCCTGACGTCTCTGCTGAATTTGAAGCGTCTCGTGAAGAAGCTGATCGACGAGGAAGAGACGCAGCATCCCCTGACCGACGAGCAAGTTACCGCCCGCCTGCGCGAGGTGGGCTACACGGTGACCCGCCGCACCGTGGCCAAATACCGCGAGGATATGCGGATTCCCAGCACCCATCAGCGCCGCGTAAAAGCATAAGTGGTTCGTGGCCTGTGGCTGGACGGACAGAAACTCGAAACTGGGCATATCAGCCTGGGGATTCGAAATTGAAGTTCGAGGCGGCGATGCCGGTTTCCTCATTCCGGTTTACGCGCCCTGAATCTCACTCCCTCAAGTCCGCCACCCGCCACGGTTTTCCCAAGGAGGGCCCCATGTACATCGACTTTACCGGCCGGCAGGTGGAAATCAGTCCGGATTTGCGCCGCTATACGCAAGAGCGCCTAAAGAAACTCGCGCGCCTGCTGGGCGAGCAGTGCGGTTTGCACGTCATCCTGACCGCGGAAAAGCACCGAAGGATCGCCGAGTTAACGCTTAAGTTTCGTGATCACACCGTGGTGGGAATCGAAGAGACCAGCGACCTGCGAACTTCCATCAATGGTGCCGTGAACAAGCTGGCTCGCCAGTCCGTGCGCCTGCTCGAACGCCGCCGAACGCGCAAGCGACGGCCCAAGCCCACCTCCGCTGTGTTGCTCAACGCTTTGGCGACCGTGGACCACGAAGAAAGCCGCATTGTCCACACGGAGCGTCTGCCGCTCAAGCCCCTGACCCTCGAGGAAGCCATCGAGTCGCTTGACCGCTCACGCGCCGGCGCCGTGGTCTTTCGCAACCCCGAAACCGAACGCGTCAACGTCATCTACCAACGCCCCGACGGGCATTTGGGCCTGATTGAACCGGAGCCTTGAGGGAAGTTTCGAATAACCGATGAGTAGCGAAAACCTGTGGAAACGCTCGTCCTGCGCGGTGGTTGACTACTGCGCCAGCGCCAGTTCCCTTTCCACGACTTCCTTGTGTGTCTGCGCGAATCTCGCCTTGGTCTCAATCCCCAGCCGCCCCGCATAGTAAAGTAGCTTGTCTATGCTCTTGTTGGCGATCTTACCGTTCAGGAGTTCGCTAACTCGTGGTTGAGGTTCTCCGAGAATTATTTGCAATTCTTTTTGTGAGTATCTCCGTGCAAACTTAAGGATCGCTCGGTACAACTCTGCCTTGAACTTAAGAGTTGTAGCCTGCTCTAGGGGAAAGCCCAGGTCGTCCAGAACATTCCCATAAGTGATGTGGGTCGGCTTACTGCTCTTGGTTTTCAAGGTTTTTCACCCCTCTCCAGGCGGGCCATGACCGCCCGCAGACGGCGTCTCGCTGTTTCGAGCTCCCGTCGCGGCATCTCCCGGCTCTTTTTCTCAAAACAATGAAGGACGTAAATCACCCCTTTGGTCCGCGACAAGTAAATAAGGTGATACCAAGCTCTTTCATCCTGATCACGCAATTTGAAGACGCCAGGACCGACTGATGAAACCGGCCTGTAATCGTTCGGACGCTCGCCCTGTTGCAACCGCCAAAGCGCGAAACCAAGGTTCTGCCTCACGGATTCCGAGAAAGATTGAAGAACCTCCCGGCTGTCACCCTCCCAAGCCACCGTCGCCAGATCGGCCTTATTTCCCTTCTCACCCTTCACACCAGCGAATATAACACGAGGGCTAGAAA
>JASHTO010000230.1 GCA_030040515.1 Terriglobia bacterium | reverse complement strand
GCCCGAATTGATTGGTGAAGAATGGCTGACCCGTCAAGCGTCTCCGCAACTGAGAGCCGCGTGGTTTACAACGTCATTGAAATCATGAAGCTCCTCCCCCATCGCTATCCCTTTCTGCTGGTGGACCGAATCGTGGAGCTCGACCCGCCGCAGCGCATCGTGGGGCTGAAAAACGTCACCATCAACGAGGAGTTTTTCCAGGGTCATTTTCCCGGCGCGCCGGTGATGCCCGGCGTGCTGATTCTGGAAGCCATGGCGCAGGTTGCGGGAGTGCTGCTCTACCGCGAGATGCCCGACGAGGACAAGAACCATAAGCTCATTTATTTCACCGGCGTCGAGAACGCCAAATTCCGCCGTCCGGTGGTACCCGGGGACCAGTTGCGCATCGAAGTCGAATTGGTCTATCGCCGCAACCATTTCGGCAAGGTATCCGCGCGCGCTTTGGTGGAAGGCAAACTTGTGGCGGAAGCACAGGAGCTGTTCGCCGTTGCCGATCGCCCGGGTCAATCAACCCCATGAACGTTCATCCCACGGCCATCATTCACCCCCAGGCGCGACTGGCCGGCAGCGTGACGGTTGGACCTTACTCGTTGATCGGCGAACACGTCGAGCTCGGCGAGGGCACGGAGATCATGTCGCACGTGGTCATTGACGGCCGCACGCGCATGGGCAAGAACAATCGTGTCTTCCCCTTCACCACCATCGGGCTTGCGCCGCAGGATTTGAAATATCGCGGCGAGCCGACCGCCGTGGAAATCGGCGACGCCAACATCATTCGCGAGTGCGTCACCATCCATCGCGGCACGGCTGAAGGGGCGGGCGTGACGCGCATCGGCGACCACAACCTGCTGATGGCTTACGTTCACATCGCCCACGACTGCAAACTGGGAAGCCACATTATCATGGCCAATGGCGCGTCGCTGGCCGGGCACATCGAAATTCAGGACCACGCCACGGTGGGTCCATTCTGCGGCATCCACCAATTTTCACGGATCGGCGCGTACTCGTTCCTCGGAGCCTTCAGTGTCGTGAATCAGGATATCATTCCGTATTCCAAAACCACCGCGCCTCGCCCGCTGGGCGTTTATGGCGCCAACAAGCTCGGTCTCGATCGGCGCGGGCTCTCCGCCGCCGATATCAAGGATCTGGAAGGCGCCTTCCGCCTGCTGACGCGCTCGAAACTCAACACCTCCCAGGCGCTCGAGGCCATCGAGGCCAAGGGATTCCAGTCTTCGCACGTCAAGGTGCTGGTGGAATTCATCCGCGGCTCGGAGCGAGGAGTGGCGAAATAATTTGGCCATTGGGTGATTGAGCCATTTGGCCATTGAAAAGCCATCCATTGTCCGTGGTCAGTTTTTAAATGATAAAATGACACAATCACCAAATCCTCGCGACCGCTACGCTATCATTGCCGGCAACGGCCGGTTTCCATTCTTGGTGCTGGACGCCGCGCACTCGCTGGGCCTTGAGCCTCTTGTAGTCGCCATCAAAGAAGAAGCGGCGCCGGAGCTGAGTGAGAAGGCGCCGGATATCCGCTGGCTCAGCCTGGGCGAAGCGGCGAAGTGTCTTGACCTGCTGGTGGCGGAAAAAGTGAGCAAAGTGGTGCTGGCCGGGCAGGTGAAGCACGCGCAACTGTTCAGCGCCATCAAGCCCGACGGCGTGATGAGCCGAATGTTGCAAGGCCTTTCGCGCAAGAACACCGACATGCTGATTGGCGCGTTCGTGCGCATGATCGAAGGGCGAGGGATGAAGGTGGTGGATTCCACGCTCTTTCTTGAGCCCTTGCTGCCGAAGGCGGGAACGCTTACGCGGCGAGCCCCCGACGCGGACGAGCAGGCGGACATCGCCTACGGCCGGGAAATCGCCAAGAAAATTGCCGGGCTCGACCTCGGCCAGACGATCGTTGTGGCGGACCGCGCGTGCGTCGCCGTTGAGGCCATGGAAGGCACCGACGCCGTCATTCAGCGCGCCGCCAGCCTGGGTAACGGAAGGCGGCTGGTGGTCGTCAAAGTAAGCAAGCCCGATCAGGATATGCGTTTCGATGTTCCGGTGGTGGGCAAGCGCACCATCCAGGTGATGCGCGAATCGAAAGCATCCGTGCTCGCCGTGGACGCGGGTAAGACACTGCTGTTCGACATGAAGAATCTGGTGGCGAACGCCGACGAGGCAGGAATCGCCATCGTAGCAATGTAGAGGGCAAACGGCGAAACTCGCGTCGTTCGGAATCGAATTCCGAGTTTCCGGCTTTCAATTCTATGGACGAGAAAATTCCGGTCGCGGTGCTGGGCGTCGGCGAGCATGGCAGCAAGCATGCGCGCGAGTTGAAGCAAGTGGCAGGCGCGGAACTGGCCGGCGTCTATGACCTGCGTCCGGAGCGCAGCCGAGAAGTCGCCGCGGAGCTGGGCGTGCGCGCCTTCGCCAGTTTGGACGAAGCGCTCGGTGCCGTTCGCGCCGTGAGCATCGTGATCCCCACCACGGATCACGCCCCCGTGGCGCGCCGAGCCTTTGAGCTGGGTGTGGACGTGTTCCTGGAAAAGCCCATCACCCGCACCGTGCAGGAGGCTGCCGAACTGATTGAATTAGCCGGGCACGACGGCCGCATTCTCCAGGTAGGCCACCTGGAACGCTTCAACCCCGGCGTGATTGCCGCCAAGGCGGTCACCACGAACCCGATGTTTTTCGAAGTTCACCGCCTGGGAGTCTTCAGCCCGCGCAGCCTGGATGTGGACGTGGTGTTCGATATGATGATTCATGACCTGGATCTTGTCCTTTGGATGGTGGGCTCTCCCTGGCAGAGCGTACGCGCCGTGGGGCTGCCCGTGCTTTCCGACAAAGTGGACATTGCCAACGCGCGCATTGAGTTCGAAAATGGCGCCGTGGCCAACCTAACCGCCAGCCGCGTGAGCACCGAACGCGTTCGGAAGTTCCGTTACTTCCAACCCAACGAATATTTCTCCATTGATTTCACGCGCCGCGATGCAACCCTGCTGCGCGTGGATCGCAACGCGCCGACGCCGCAGATCGCCTTCCAAAAGCTCGCTACGCGGCCGCAAGACCCTCTGCGCGCGGAGTTGGAGGCTTTCGTCGAGTCGGTTCGGACGCGAAGCCAGCCGCTCGTCGGCGGCCGGGAGGGAAAAAATGCTCTCGCATTAGCTGAGGACGTGATGAATCGCATCGAACAACATGCGGCCTTGGTGAATGTCCCCCTGGGCCGGTCCTTGGGACACAGCGGCGAAAGCTAAAATGGGCGATAGGTGACATACCTTGTTGCCGCAGTCGGTTACAAACTTGTATCTCCGTTTGGATTTTGGAACCGGCTTCGGAGGAGCCGGAATTGTAGCGCGGCTGTCCCCAGCCGCCCATCCCTGTAGCGGCGCTCTATGAGCGTCGCATTTACGGGTTTGTCCGTCATCTGACGGAGCAAGCCCCCGCCACGGTCAATAGACCGCCGCTACAGAATTCAAACTGAGACACTACCCATCGCCAGGCTCGGTTGCCAGGGTTTATAATGTTGCCTGAGGAGTTAGAATAGGACGTCGGGGATTGGGGCCGGAAGGTTTGTGGCCGGGGCGGAAGTGCATCCGGCGCGCCGTCACAAACCGATCAGCTTCCAAGGTTTTCAATGAGCTTGGGATCCCAACTGAATCTGCAAGTTCCTGAGGTGGAAGATTCTCAGCTCGATCTGTTTACCCCGCGGGAAAGCGAGCAGATCGAGGTCAATCTTTACCCAGGCATGCCCCAGGATTTGGAATTGGCCCGGTGGCGCCGCCGGGCTCTGTTCCTGACTTCGGTTTTCCTCCACATCTTCCTGCTGATCTTCCTGGCTTATGCTCCGGATCTTCTCCGCCGCGGCCGGATCTTGATGGGAATCCCCGTGACGCCGCAGTCCCAAAAGCAAATTACCACACTGTTCCTTCCGCCGGACCTTCTGAAGTCGCTGCGCCAGCCACCGCCGGAGGCGCGCCCTTCCGATAAGAATCGACAGGCACAGGGCCGTTCACCGAAGATTGATCCGAACGGAATTCACGCTCCATTTTCAAAGGGGAATACACCTGAGCCCGAGGCCTCGAAAGGCGCGCCCTCCACGCCGCCACCTATGGCTGAGGTTACTCCTCCTCCGGCTCCGACGCCTGCGCCTGCCGCACCGAAACCGGACCCGCAAACCAATTCCGGCCTGCGGCTGGACGACGTCACCCCGCAAAACAATAACCCAGGCAGCTTCCATGTGCCCTCGATGACGCCGGGGCAGGCGATTCAACAGTCGTTGGAAGAAGCAGCGCGCGGCGGATATCATCCCGAAGCCGGTGCAGGGGGCGGCGGTGATTCCAACATGGAGTTCAACAACCTCCACCCGAATTTCTCCACCGAAGCACCCACCATTCTCTCGGACACGCGTGGAGTGGATTTCGGCCCTTACCTCGCCCGCGTCATCTACATCGTTCGCCGCAACTGGTTGGCGGTGATTCCGGAATCCGCGCGGCTGGGTGAAAAAGGCCGCGTGGGAATTATATTTGAGATTTTGAAAGATGGTGCAGTCCCGCAGTTGCGCCTCGTGGCTTCATCGGGTGCTGACCCGCTCGACCGCGCCGCGATGACCGCGATTCATGCCTCGTCTCCTTTTCCGCCTCTGCCCACGGAATTTACAGGAGAGCACCTGGTGCTGCAATTCATCTTCCTTTACAATCTTGAGCCTGGCCAATAGCGCTTGCGCCCCTGGATTTCACAAGCCCTCACCCGGGCTCGGTCCATCCCTTCTTCTTCACAAGTTCCAGAATCTGCCCCACCACCTCGTCGGCCTGAAGGTGCGTGGAGTCGATTTGGATGGCGTCGGAAGCGGGCGTGAGGGGAGAGATCTTGCGCTCCGCGTCGAGCTGGTCCCGCCGGCCGATTTCATAGGCGGTTTTCTCGAGTGTCGCCTCGTGGCCGTCACGCGAATCCTGCTTCAGCCGCCGCCGCGCGCGCTCTTCCACGTCGGCTTTGAGGAATATCTTCAGTTGCGCCTGCGGAAACACTACCGTGCCGATGTCGCGGCCCTCCATCACTACGCCGCGTCCCCGAGCAAAGGCGCGCTGAATCTGAATGAGCTTGGCGCGCACTTCCGGCAGGCGCGAAACCAGCGCCGCAGCGAGCGTCACCTCCGGAGTGCGCAGGCGCGCGGTGACATCGGACCCGTCGATGAGCACGCGCGATTCGCCCCCGCCCGACTCCACGCGCAGGTCCGTTGCGCCAATCAACCTGGCCACAGCCGCCTCATCGTGAGGATCAATTCCTGCCTCCAGGACCTTTAGAGCCGCCGCGCGATAAGTCGCGCCGCTATCGACGTAAGTCAACCCCAGACGCGCTGCCAGCATCTGCGCAACCGTGCTCTTGCCCGCGCCCGCCGGGCCGTCAATGGTGACAATCAAGGGTTCAGGCATCTGAGGTAGTCGGTTTTCAGTTTTCGGTAATCGGAATTCGGACTTTGACCGTCTAAAATGCAATATTTCCTAACCAAGTAAGAACCGCGAATGAAACCAAGTTGGTCTTAACTGAAAACCGATGACTGACAACCGATCGCTATATTCTTTTGAACGCCTTCCTCAGGTCTTTCGTTCCATAGCGCAGGACGGTGGGCCGGCCGTGCGGGCAGGTCATCGGGCAATCGGCTTGGCCGAGCGCTTGCAAGAGCCAGTCCATTTTGTTCTGCACAAGCGGCATGTTGATTTTGATCGCCGCGTGGCAGGAAATGGACGCTGCGATCTTGCCCCGCAACTCGTCCAGGGAAATGGCGGCTCCCTCACGCGTGGCGCCGTCCAGAATCTCCACCATCAGCATCTCCACCTCCTCCGCGGGAAGGTCGGCGGGCGCAGCCTTGATGGCTACGGTACGCTGGCCGAACGGCTCGACTTCAAAACCATTCGCCGCCAGTTCCCCGGCGATCGCCTGATAGGTCACCTGCTGCTCCGGCTTCAACTGAACGATGATCGGCATCAGCAGCCGCTGCACTTCCACTTTCTTGTCCTGCCGGCGGCGCACATGGCGGTCAAAGAGTACGCGCTCGTGCGCAGCGTGCTGGTCCACAATCCACAGACCCTCGGAATTCACGGCGACGATAAAACTCTCCTGCACCTGACCGAGCGGTTGGAGGTCTAGTGGAAGCTCGCGAGGCGCGCGAATGGCCGATTCCTCCACCGCCGGCGACTCGATGTGA
>JASHTO010000229.1 GCA_030040515.1 Terriglobia bacterium | reverse complement strand
TGTAGCGGCGGTCTATGACCGCCGGTCGGCGCTCGCCCTGCGACCCAAAGCCGTCTTCTGGCGACGGGTCGTAGAGCGCCGCTACAATTTATGTCGCTCCGTATATAATGAATCCAGCAAGTGGGGCACAGCGTGCGCGTGTGGATTGCTATATCGTGCTTTTTTGTTTTGACCTTGATGGCCATGGGAAGCGGCGGCCCGGCGGAGCCGGATGCGCGGCTTCAGTCGCCCCCCAAACCGCCGGCCATTGTCATCGGCTTCGTCGGCGGATTCATCCGGCATGACAATTCTGTGCACGGCGCGGTGCAGCTTGCCGCGCGCCTTCGCAAGGAGTATCCCTCCAGAGTCTACGTCAACGTTTTCGAAAATCGCCGCGGCGACATCGCCCGCGAAGAGATCCTCCACCTTTTGGACACGAACCACGACGGTAAGCTCTCCGCCGCGGAAAGGCAGGATGCCCGCATCATTATTTATGGTCATAGCTGGGGTGGATCGGAGACCGTCGCGCTGGCAAGATCATTGCAGTCCGACAAAATCCCCGTGCTGCTCACCATTCAGGTGGATAGCGTGGCAAAGCCCGGAGAAAATGATTCCGTGATCCCGCCGAATGTCGCCCAGGCCGTCAACTTTTATCAGCCCAATGGATTGATCCACGGCTGCTCGCATATTCGCGCCGCCGACCCTTCGCGCACGCAAATCCTCGGTAACTTCCGGTTCGACTACAACGCGCACCCGGTCCATTGCACGGGATACCCGTGGTACGCAACCGCCTTCGAGTTTTCGCACATCGAAATCGAATGCGATCCGAATGTTTTGAATAAAGTCGAATCCCTCATTTGCTCGAAATTGCCCGCCCAATCCACCTCCGCACAGAAATGATATGCCGGCCACGCCTCCGCATTGGTAGTGGGTCAATTTGAAAATTCGGCGTAGGGGCACCCCTTGCGGGTGCCCTGCTCAACTTCGCTGGACTGAAGGGCAGGGACAAGCCCTGCCCCTACGGAATTCAAACTGATCCGCTACGCCCGAATTGATAGCGTTTGAAAAGGGCAGGGAAACCGGTGTTATGAAAGCAGAACTTTACACGGCGTTGGTTCGCCGCTAGGGGAAAGCATGACCAAACCACCGGCTAACGTTCTTGAATTACCCTTGGAAGTGCGTGCCGAAATGGCAATGAAAGCAGCCGTCGAGAAAGTCATTATCGACCGTGCATGCCGAGGCTTGTCAATCCACGTTATGCGTGACGGAAAGATCGTCGAACTGTCCGGGGAAGCATTGCAAGCAGAAGCCGACCGCATCCTGAAGGAATAATTCTTACAACGCCACCGTCGTGGAAGTTCCCGTCGCCGCAAACACCGAATTCACCTCATTTTGCGCAATTCGAATGAAGCACTGCACGACTTGCGGATCATACTGTGTGCCGCTGGCGATGATCAGCCGGCGAAGGGCTTCTTCCATCGGCAGGCCGCGACGATAGGGGCGCGACGAAACCATGGCGTCAAACGAATCGATCACGGAAATAATCCTTGCCCCCAGAGGAATTTCCGTCCCCCTCAGCCCGCCCGGATAGCCTTTTCCGTCCCAGCTCTCGTGATGGTGCAGCACGAAGTGGCTCACGTGCTCGAAACTCGGAAACAGGCGCACAATCGCCCAGCCGTATTCCGGATGCTTCTTCATCAGGTCGTACTCTTCTTCCGTCAGCTTGGCGGGTTTTTTCAGAATGGAATCAGGCACGCCGATCTTGCCGATATCATGAAGGAGAGCCGTCACTTCCATATCCGCAAAGCGGCCCTCCTCCAGGCCCAGCTCCTGCGCAACGCGCACGCTCCACTCCGCCAGGCGCGTGCTGTGATAACCCGTATTCAGGTCCTTCAGGTCGAGCAATTGGTTGAACGCGCAAACCAGCGAGGCGCGCAGCGAAACAAGCTGGTCTTCCAGTTCTTTCACGCGCAAGGTCGAATCGAAAATCCCGCCGGGCAGGGACGCAAGAGCCGGGGCAACGGCAAACAACGACGCACCGGAGTTCATAGCAGCCCTCCCCCCATGATCCACGCGTTCACCGCCTCGTAGACGTTCAGGATTCCGAACCCGCATTCGTTGCCCTGCATGCTCTGCGCGTGGGAGATGGCCCGCGCGGCGAGCGATTGATTCAGCCCGGTGTTCACCCCGCTGAGCAGAGGCAGGCTGGAGCTGCGCATCAAGGCCACCGTGCCGGTCACAAACGGTGCGCTGAAGGAAGTTCCCCAGCCCGCCGCGTAAGTGGCGAAGGGATACGTGGAGATAATCGCTTCTCCCGGAGCGGCAACCCAGGTGGGCGGGGCGCCGTAGTTGGAGAAGCTGGAGAGCGTTTCCGCGTCTGAAACCGATGCCACGCCCATCACATTGTTCAATCCCGCCGGATAAACCATCATCCGCTGGCCGTTGTTCCCCACCGACGCGACGGAAACCACGCCGTTGCTCGCCGCGTAATTCACCGCCTGGTTCATTTCGCTGGAATAGGTCGTGAAGTCAAAGCTCATGTTGAAAACGTTCGCGCCGTGTTGCGTGCCCCAATAAACCGCGGCAATGACGTTGGAAAGGTATCCCTGCCCGTTTGCGCCAAACGCCTTAAGGGGCAGAATTTTGGCTGTGGGCGCAACTAAATGAACGATTCCCGCGGTCATCGTGCCGTGACCGAAATCCGCGTATTGCGGCTGCGAGAAATCCACTG
>JASHTO010000021.1 GCA_030040515.1 Terriglobia bacterium | reverse complement strand
CTGCCCAATTGCAAACTGGGCATGCGGCCGTCGCGAATGCTCACTTCGCCGGAGCCGCTGATTCCCGCCAGAGGATCGGGCGATTTCAGGACTGCGCCGCTCAGCTTGGCGGTCGCTTCCATCGTTCCACTGATCATTCCCTTCGCCTGTGGGATGGCGTTCACGAGTTCGGCAACGTTCACGCCGTTGAGCTTCATATCCACACTGTAAGCCAGGTTGGCGCCGCCGAAATCGAGCGAGAGATTGCCGGAGCCGCTGCCGCTGTAGAGCTTCATTTTCAGGTCGTCAACGAAAACCTGCTTGGGATAGAGGCGGATTTTGGATTTCATTTTGGTCACGCTGAGCTCGGCAAACTCCAGCGCGTCGGCATTGAGCGTCCCCTCGGCCACCATCGAGCCCGTGGGTTCCGCCGCATATACAACGGGGTTCAGCCAGCCGGCCAGGCGCGCCAACAGGCCGGAAACGGAGCGCGGTGCGAGTTGGGAGGTCGCACTCATCGCGCTCAGGTTCACATCGCGCATGTCAATCGAAGCGCCATGGACCGCCATCAGAGCCGGGCCGGGCAATCCCGAAGGCAGCAGATTGGCTGCGGAAACCTGTCCGCCACTTATGGTAAGCCGCGAGATCACTCCCAAGCTGAACGACGAGCCGCTGCTCCCCGAGGACGCGGCGGGCGCGGGCGTCTGGGGGGGCGGATTTTCAAAATTCCATTTGCCCTGGGTGTCCTCAAGCATGTTGATGCTCAGGTCGCTCAAATCGAGCGATTTGATCTCCACTTGATGATGCAGCAAGGCCATGCCGTTCACGACAACTTTGATCGATTTGGCCTTCACAAAATCGCCGGTGGGGAAACCGGTGGGATTGCCCAGGGAGAAATCATCCACTCGAATGGCCACTTGGGGGAAGATGGAAAGGTCCAGCCGGCCAATCTGCGTGGGCTTGCCGGTGGCCGCCTGAATTTGCGCGGCCACCTGCGGCCGGTAGCGGTCGACCTTGACGACCATGGGGACGATGATCGCGAGTCCGAGCACAATCACCATCAACACGATAACAACGATGAGCGCTATTTTTTTCCCTTTGGACATCGGGCATCCTCCCGGGAAGTCGGATGAAAAAATGCCGGATCACGGTCTTCAGGTCCGCGGGAGCGGACTGGCACGAAATCCGATGCCGAGATTTTACACCGTTTTTTCTTCAGGGGCGTCCTCAGGAACCGGGAGAATTCTTGGGTTGTTCGGAAGCGGGTTTGGCGGGCACAGGAGCGGGTTTCGCCGGCGGAGGGACGTGCGTAAACTTGACGCTGTAATAGTCGAAGAAGCCTTTGCCGGGAGGAGCAGCCTGCACGGTCTCCGTGAATTCGTCGGGCCCGGTTCGCGCCCAGACCCTGCGAAACAGCCAGCCGGGCGCGGGAAAATCTCCGCCTTCCGGGTTCAGATGCCACTCCGCCCCTTCGGTCGTCAATCGGTAGCGTGTGATGAACCCATGGCTCGAGAAAATCCTAAGGACGAAGCCGGCGCCGTCGGGGGCGGCGCTGAGAATTCCCATCCACGATTCTTGGGTGGCCGGGACGGTAGGCGTGGCGGCGAGTGAAATTTCTTCGTGAAAGACAATGAAATGCTTCTCCAGGTTGTAGTTGACGGAAAGTTGCACCCCGCCGGGCGGGCTGTTGGCGATCGTCTTGCCCGTCCATTGGCCAATCATCCAATCGAGGGCGGAAAAATCCGGCGGAGCCGGCGTGCGAATTTGATATTGCACAGGCGGTTTCTGCCTGGCGATTGAGGGTGTGGCGGCAAGGGCGCAGAGGGCGGCAAGAATCAATGCGCGCACGCACACTCCCCAGTCGGAACTTCGATGATGAGGCGTCGGCACAATTGGGATGATGCTGGATTCCTCCTGAGGGTTTGCGGATTTCGGATCGGCCCGGAGCACTACTGAGGCAGAGAGAATATAGTGACGACGTCCGATTGTAGCGGCGGTCTGCGACCGCCGTTTTCGGCGCTCATAGAGCGCCGCTACAAGGGGAGAGCTGTCACAATACTTTGTCATCCTCTATGGGAGGCGCGACCTTACGGCAAAAACAGGTTAAGTCGAAAATAGCCGCCCACAGACCGCGCACCCATGCCGCGACCGCCCTTGCGCCCGCATCAAACCGCCGTTTCCGGTGGAGCGAGGCCTTTTTCTTTCAGCAGGCGCAGCGCGAGGCTCAGCATGTCTGTAGTGGTGATGATTCCTTTCAGCTCGCCGCTTTCTACAACCGGCAGGCAACCGATGCGGTGGTCGTAAAGCAATTGGCAGGCTTCATAGACGGTCTTGCTGGGTTCGATGGTCACCGGATTGCGGCGCATGATTTTCGAGAGCGGAGTGGTCTCCATCAACCGATTGTACTCCTCCGGCGGAATTCCCGAGAGGATGGACGGCGTGTAGTGCTTCACGTCCCTCTCCGTGACGATTCCCACCAGCTCCGTGCCGTTCATGATGGGAATATGACGGAAGCCGCCGCGGGCTAGGATCAGGGTGGCGTCCAGCAGCACCTCATCCTCACGAAGCGTGGTGATGTCGGTGGTCATGATGTCGCGCACGAACATGGGAGCTTCCTTTGGCGCCGGAGAACCGCCCATCTCCTCTTCACCTCTTCGCGGAGGAGGCCTGCCCCCCGTCGGACCACTTGTCCTCCGGAAAGGTGATTTCCCAAAAACCCGGCGGATCGAGGATTTCAAATCCAATCTCGAATGCCAGTTCTTTTGCGCCCGGCGATTCCCAAACCACGCGGCCGCGCGTGAATCGCTGTTTGTCGCGCATGCGAATGTGGAGGTTCGTGCCGGTGGGGAATCGCTTGCGGCTGCGGACCATTCCACCATGCAGGCTCACCACCAGCGTCTCCACCGGCTCCCATTCCGCGGTGGGCGGAGCATTGATGGGGCTGATATAAAGCGGAACGCGCATAACGATGCGCAGGCTGCGTCGCCGGACTTTCCGCTCTGTGGAAATACCTTCCATCCGTGCCACCCGAAGCCGTCTTCTTCCCCGGAATTTGCGCCTGTTTTCTCCCGTCATCATAGCACAAGCCCGAGGTCATGCAAGAGTACCGGAGTCCTATTGCGCCGCCGTCTTTTGCAATCCATGGCGAATCGCCTTGTGGCGACCGTTGAAGGGTGTTTGCGCAAGCGCGCGGCGTGGGTGGGCTGCTGGGGCCGTTATCCGTCTCGCTATCCTGTCGGGAAAAATGGCCTCGCTCTGCCCCGCGAGAGGCCGGCCGGTTATCTACGCTCAATCCGGAAGCGCGCGCTTCAACGCTTCGAGTTCCGGCTCAGCGGGGCCGAGGGGCAACCTGATTTTGCCGCGCTGTACGACGGAGCGGCAGAGAGCCATCATGATTTCGAGGTCTTTATAGGCGCTCTCGCCATTGCAGGGGTGCACCTGCCTTTCGTCATCGAGCCAGTCGGCAATTTCCTGGATGTAGGGCGGCATGTCGTGCTCATAATTCATGTCGCCGGGGCCGGAGGCGAAGCCGTCGCGCGTGACGGCACGCCATCCACCACCGGTCAGTACTTCGGCAAAGCCTTCGCTGCCTTGTGCGCCGATGCGGCATTTGCGCCACCATTGACTGACCTCCGGCACGTCCGGCGCGCCGTCGCCCGACTCTACGATGCCGCGCACGCCGTTCGAAAACTGAATCAACCCGCCGATGTAATCCGGCGAGGGATGATTGTCGAGGAATTTCGATTTTCCA
>JASHTO010000228.1 GCA_030040515.1 Terriglobia bacterium | reverse complement strand
AAATGCGACGGGTGCTGGTGGTGGTGAGCGACGGAATGGACATCGAAAGCCAGCACACCCTGGATGAAACCGTTTCCATGGCGCGCATGGCGGAAACCATGATCTACACGGTGGATACGGCGGCTTATGGATTCTCAAATCCCGGGGATAAGAATCTTCAGGAGCTCGCCAGCGATACGGGTGGCTATCCGCTGTTTCCCTTGCGTGACACTCCCGGCACCGATGTGCAATCGGGATACCTTTCGCATGGTCAGATCGATGACACCTCGCAGAATAAGGCCGAGGGGGCGGAAACGGGCGAGCTATCTTCGGAGCGCTTGGCCAACCTTACGGGCGCGCTTCAGCTCATCGGGCACGATCTCAGCGAACAGTATCTGATCAGCTACAAGCCGACACGCAATGTTCTGGACGGGACGTATCGGTCGATCAAAGTGGAGACCACGCGCCGCGGCGTGATTTTGCGCTGGAAGCCCGGATACTTTGCCACGGCGATACAAAAGAAAGGGTAAAGGGACAAGGGCGAAGGGTAAATTCCCGAATGAGGCGCCCGAGGTCGGTTTGCTGATCGCTCGTCCAAAGAAGAAATCCCCGCGCTCCCAGCACCTTCAATCCTCTCTTTTGATTTTTCCTTGCGCTTTTCCCTTTACCCTTTAAGGCCATGTCCAAAACCGCCGCCAAGATCGCCAAGAAGTTTCTGGTCAAAGGCCGCGTGCAAGGCGTGGGATATCGTTACTTCGCGGAGCGATGGGCGTCGCAGCTTGGCGTCTTCGGTTACGTGAAAAACCTCTGGGACGGCAATGTGGAAACCTACGCCATCGGCTCCTCGGCGGCCCTGGAAGAGCTGAAAAGCAAGCTCTACGAAGGTCCCCGCAGCGCGCGAGTCATCGCCATCGAAGAATCAGACGAGCCGGTCGACGCGCGCTATAGCCGGTTTATGATTGAAGAAAGCCTGTAAGAAGTATGAAGTCTGAAAGGCTTTCAGCATTTAACCTTTAATTTCGGTAATGGGTCAGTTCAAAATTCGGGAGTAGGGGCATCCCTCGCCCTGCGGCCCATAGCCTTCGGGCGACGGGTCGCGGGTGCCCTGGATGGAAGGGCAGGGACAAGCTACGGAATTCAACCTGGCCCACTACCCTAACCTTTGATCCGTCCACTTTTACGCTTTACACTTTACCCCTTAACCTTTAGCCTTTCATCCTTCAGACTTCATCCTTTAAAGAGGTGGTCCTGTGATCGATCTCAAAAAGCTGATTCGAGTAATACCCGGCTACCCCAAGCCGGGCATTCTTTTTTACGACATCACCACGCTGCTGAAAGACCCCGTGGGCCTCCACTGGGCCGTGGATATACTTGCCAACACATTTCTCGCGCAGAAGATCAATTTGGTGATCGGGATTGAAGCGCGGGGATTCATTTTTGCGCCGATGGTTGCCTACCGGCTGAACGCGGGATTCGTTCCGGCACGCAAGCCCAACAAGCTGCCGGCCGACCGCGCTTCCATGCCCTACAGCCTGGAGTACGGAAAGGACGCGATTGAAATCCACCGCGATGCCATCCGTCCCGGAAACGACGTCCTGATTATCGACGACCTGCTCGCCACCGGCGGTACCGCAGCCGCCACTGCGAAGCTGGTGGAATCGCTCGGCGGCCGCGTGGCCGGCATCGGCTTCGTCATTGAATTGGAAGAATTGAAGGGACGCGAGAAGCTCAGCCCGTATCCGGTGCATTCAATTCTGAAGTATTGATGGGCTGATCGAGGTCGCACAGGTTCGGCTATTTGCCGCCTGGTGGCGGCCGCAACTTCTTCAGAATCGCATCCAGGAAAAAATCCTCCGGCAATGCGCCTTCCACGAATGCTTCGCCGTTGATGATGGTTCTGGGAACTGCGAAGACGCTGAAGCGTTCGGCAAGCTCGGGGAATTCCGTGGCTTCAATGCCATCGGCACGGACCTGGTCGCTTTCGAGAGCGAATTGATAAGCCAGGCGCACAGCTTGCGGGCAAAGGGGGCAGGTAGGTGTGGTGAAAACTTGCAGGTGGAGGGGTTGATTGAGTTGCGCTAGCTTTTCGCGGCTCTGCGCATTCAATCCCGAATCGCCTTTAGAGACGGTCAGAATCCCGTCCAGGAGCGTTCCGAACTCGTAACCGGCGGGCAATCCATAAAACCGGATGCCGTAATCTTTGCCGTTGCGAATAGCCGTGGCCGGAACTTTGTCAACGCCGTATTCCCCCACTTTTTCCTTGTCGATCAGGAAATTGTGGGTTTCCAGGGAGATCTTGTCGGAAATCCCCGTGAGCTCCTCGAGCAACTGCCGCGTTTCACGTCCATAGCCGAGATTCAGTTCCTGGGTAAAATGGACCAGTTTGACCGGATTCGGCATTCCAGCGAGCCTTTCGCGGATTTCCTCCACGTCCGATTCACGAAGAAGTCCCATCGGTTTTCCTTGGCTACTCCGGCGTGTCTTCCGCCTTCACTTCAAATCCGAATTTGTTCATTTTATAGCGCAGGGCATCGCGGGTAATATCCAGGAGCTTCGCGGCTTGGCTCTGGTTCCCGTCGGACTGCCGAAGCGCCAGGCCCACCAGGCTGCGCTCAACTTCCTCAAGGGAAGTGCCCTGCTTGGGAAGCCGGAGCAGCGGAATCAATTTCCCCGAGGGCAGCGGGCGCCACTTGGCAACGCCGCGGGTCGCCGAGTGATCCTCCCCACCGGACTCTGCATCCGCCGTTACGGGTATGGCGGAGTCAAAATCCTGCACCTGCCCGGTCACCTGGATCGGCAAGTAGGTGGGGCGAATGCAGTCTGACTCCTCCAGGATCATGGCGCGCTCCACGGCGTTTTTGAGTTCGCGCACATTCCCCGGCCAGTTGTATTCCATCAGTAGCTCGCGGGTTTCCTTGGTGATCCCCTTTACATTTTTTCGAAACCGGAAGTTGTAGCGCTCAATGAAGAATTCGACGAGCGGTAAAACGTCCTCCATGCGATCGCGCAGGGGAGGGATGAAAATGGGAATAATGCTGAGGCGGTAGAACAGGTCCTGGCGGAAGGTTCCCTGGTGCACGCCTTGTTCCAGATTGCGGTTCGAAGCCGCAATGACGCGGATATCCACGGCGAGGTCTTTCAGGCCGCCGACCCGGCGGATGGTTTGCTCCTCCAGCGCGCGCAGCAACTTGGCCTGAAGGTAAGTGGAAAGTTCGCCGATTTCGTCCAGGAAGAGCGTGCCGCCGTCGGCAACTTCGAAGAGTCCCTTCTTCTGCGCCTTGGCATCGGTAAAGGCGCCGCGCTCGTGTCCGAAAAGCTCGGCTTCCATCAGGGTCTCGGGGATGGCCGAGCAGTTGATCGCCACAAAAGGTTTTTCGGCGCGCGCGCTGTCATAATGGATGGCTTTGGCGACCAAATCTTTTCCCGTGCCGCTTTCGCCCTGAATGAGCACCGTGGAGGTTTCACTCGCTGCCACCTTGCGCACGAAGTTCATCAGCTCGACCATGCGCGGGGATTTCGCCACCACTTCATGGTAGCCGGAGCGCTTCCGCACCTCATCGCGCAAAACGTCGCGCTCGGAGCGGAGGCGCGAATGGTCAAGGGCGTTGGAGAGGGTGATTTGCAATTCGTCGAAATCGAGTGGTTTTTTGACAAAATCGATCGCGCCCAGCTTGATGGCGGTTTTGATGTCGTCAAGCTGCGGATCGCCAGTGATCATGATGACCGGAGTGGCCACGTGGTTTTGCTTGACTTCCCGCAGGACATCGATGCCGCCCAGGTCCGGCAGACGCACGTCCAGCAGAATCAAGTCCGGCGACTCCGAGCGAATCTGTGCCAGGCCGCCAGTGCCGCTCTCCGCCTCGATAGCGGAGTAATCCCATTCCTCCAATTGCCGGCGCACCGACCACCGGATGAGCTTCTCATCATCGACAATCAGGATTTTTTCGCCAGCCATATGTTCATCTCAGACCGAAACTCGAAATCCGAAACTCGAAATTCGGCAACTCGATAACTTAACCTCAGCTTGATGCTTCGAATTTCCAATTTCGAATTTCCTACGACTTTAGCACAGGCGATTCCATAACCGCCTCGCGCATGGGAAGCCGGATTATAAATCTGCTTCCCTTCTTCAATTCACTTTCCGCCGTCAGCGTTCCACCCTGCTGGCTGATGATGCTCCGGGAAAGCGAAAGTCCCAGTCCCGTGCCGTTTTTCCGCGTCGTGTAAAAAGGGCGGAAGATTTTTTCAAGCTGCTCGCGCGAAATCCCTCCGCCGGTATCCGCAACCACAATTTCAAGGGAATCCGGCTGGTTGGGCCCACCGCCGCTGGCCTGCACTCGCGCTGCAATGGTTATCTTACCTTCTTGGCCCAGTGCCTGGATACCATTCAAAACCAAATTCAGCAACACCTGATGCAATTGCTCGGGATCCATGCGAAAACGCGGGAGGGGCGAGGGAAGCTGCGTCGAGAACTCCACTTGCTTGTCGCCCACCTGCTGGCGGGCGAGCTGAAGGGTGTGCGCCACGGTTTCCTGCAAATCCACCATGCCCAATTGCGGCGGCTTGGGACGAGCGTACGCCAGGAGATCGTTCAAAACTTTCTCGATGCGCCGCGCCTCCTGCCGAAGGTCGTCCAGAATCTCGCGGTCGGGATGATCCTTGGGAAAATCCTTGGTGATAATGTCAATGGCGCCGGCAATTCCCGCCAGTGGATTGCGAATCTCATGCGCCAGGCCGGCGGCCAGCTCACCCATCGTGGCCAAATGCTCCGCTTGCAGCATTTCGGTGTCATGAGCGCGCTGGCAGTGGTCGCAAAAATCCCGCCAATTTTCGGCGAGCGAGCGGATTTCATCTTCCAGCGCTACGGTACTGCTGGGCGGGGAGGAAATTTGAACTAAAGCCGGGTAAGAGGGCGCAATTTTGCCGAGGGCGGCGCGCAATTCAGTCAGCAGCGCCCAGGAGCGCCGTTCCTGATAAATCAGCATTCCCGTGGCGGCGGAAAACGCGCCCAGAAGGGCAATCGCCAGCCCGAGAGTTACGCTCAGGCCGCGGCGAAAAGCATCAAGACCGGTCAGGAGGATGATTCCCACAAGCGAGGTGAACAACACCACCAGATTCTGGCGAAACGTGGGGGGAAACCGCAAAAGACGTTTTAGGCCTGCACGCTCCAATGGTATGATGTTTCCTTTTCAGTGACACTCAGGGAATTCAATTTTATCACAAGGCGACTCGTGTGACCAGAAAGCCCGAGACCTTCTTCGAGGAGATGAAACGGTACGTGGGTTTCAGCGAAGAGGACGCTCGCTTGCTGCAAGCCGTCGGTGCGCGCATGGACCCCTATCTGGCGAGCATGTCGGAGCGTTTCTACGACCAGATCACTCAGCACCCCGACGCGGGCAAAGTCTTCACCGGCGGCGAAGAGCAGACCGAACGCCTCAAGCGCACCCTGCAAGTCTGGGGGGAGCGCTTATTTCGCGGCCCTTTTGACGAGGATTATGCCGCCGAACAGTACAAAATCGGCGTGCGTCATGTCATGATCGGCCTGCCGCAGCGCTACATGATCAGCGCCATGGGCGTGGTGCGCACACATCTCCAGGAAAGCCTGGGCAAAGCCTTGGCTGCCGATCCTTCGCAACTCGAAGCCACCCGGCTCGCGCTCGATAAAGTTCTGAATCTTGACTTGAATATGATGTGCGAGTCGTATTTTCAGGAGACCATTCGCCACTTCCGTGAATTGAACCGCAGGCTGGAACGGGCCAACCTGGAACTCGCTGAACTGAGTCACGTGAAAACCGAATTCCTCGCCACCACTTCGCACGAGCTCCGCACACCACTCAATTCCATCCTCGGGTTCACGCGCCTCATCGTCGATGGCCTCTGCGAGAACCGCGATGAGGAACGCGAGCTATTGCGCGATGTCTATGCCAGCGCCGAACACCTGCTTTCCATCGTCAACGACCTGCTGGACGTAGCCAAGATCGAAGCGGGCAAGCTGCGCCTGGTTCCGGACAGGGTTGACCTGAATGCCGTGATTCTGGAAGCCAAATCGGTGGTGAGCGTGCAGGCGGCAGCCAAACATTTGACCTTGATTGATGAATCGGAAGGGCAGTCGCTGCCCCTGGTCCTGGCGGACCCGGCGCGGGCCCGGCAGATTCTGATCAACCTGCTCAGCAACTCCGTAAAATTCACGGACAAGGGTTGGATTACCCTGCGCGCGCGCGCATTCCCGGAGCGCGGATTTGTGGAGCTAGAGGTCCAGGACACAGGCATGGGCATCGCGCCGGAAAAGCAGCCGCATCTATTCCAGAAATTCCACCAGTTGGACAGCACCTTCACGCGCCAGCAGGGCGGCAGCGGCCTGGGACTGGCCATTTGCCGCAGCCTGGTGGAAATGATGGGTGGCCGCATCAAGCTGTGGAGCGCCGGCGTGGGTTGTGGAACCACGGTAACATTTTCGCTTCCGGTGCGCCGCGAACGGGAAGATGCCGTGCACGTAAAAGGCCAGGAAGCCCTGAGCGCGGTCGGGGACGAGAGTGGTGTGCGCGTGCTGGTGGTGGATAACGATGCGGATTTCCGCCACTATTTCAAAACCCTGCTCCTCAAGCGCGGTTATTATGTTCTGGCGGCGGCCACCGCTGATGACGCCCTCGATGCGGCGCGGCGCTTCCGTCCGCAAATTGTCATTGTGGATCTGGCTCTGCCGCAGCGTCCGGGCGCGGAGCTCGGCGACGGCGCGGATTTGGTGGGGCAGCTCCAGACCGGTGCGCTGATTCGAGAAATTTTCTGTTTCATGGTTACCGGCTACGACCCCACAGAAGTTCGCGAGCGCCTCGTGCACTTCCAGGTGACGCCGGAAATCTGGCAGAAGCCGCTGGACGGCGAAAGATTCCTCGCGCGGCTGGAGGAAGTTCTACGCAGCTCGCAACGCCTCGCGCCGGCAAATAACCCGGGGTCCCGGTCTTGAATTTTGAATCGACCCGCATGCTTCGAGTTCTGGTGGTGGAAGACAATCCGCTGGTAGCCAAGTTCTATCGCCTGTCGCTCGAGCGCGCCGGCGGCTTTCAGGTTACTTGCAGCGAGGATGTGGATTCCATTCTCGCCCAGGTTACCAGTTCGTCCTTCGATGCTCTGGTGTTGGACGTCTCCCTGCGCAACTGCCGTTATCGCGGCCAGCCCATTGACGGCCTGGAACTCGCGCAATTGATTCGCGCCATCCCCGCAGGCCACTCGCTGCCCATTCTCCTCGCCACCGCCCACGCCATGGAAGGTGACCGACAGCGCATGATGGCCGCCTCCGGGGCCAACGCTTACCTCGAAAAACCAATTTACGATCCCAACCTTCTCGTCGCCAAAATCAACGAAATGACCGGTGTTCGGCGCTAGCCGGGCATTCGGCCCCAGGCGCGCCACGGGTGGGTTCCAGGTCTTCCCCGCTACGAATCCTTAACACCGCCCGATCGGCGGATCAACCCGCCATCCGATAATTTCAGTCCATCAACAATCCCCCGTTCACCTCAACCGTTTCGCCCAGCATGTAGCGCGCGGCGGGGGAGACGAGAAACAGAATCACGTCGGCGATCTCTTCGGCCGTTCCGGCGCGGCCCACGGGAATATTGGCAACGAATTTCGCCATCACTTCAGGCGGGCTGTACCGCTCGTGATAGGGTGTGGCGATCACTCCCGGTGCGATGCCATTTACCCGGATTCCGTGCGGCGCAAGTTCCTTGGCAAGGCCCTTGGTGTAGGTCAGCAATCCGCCCTTGGCCGCTGCATAGGCCGCCGCGCCCACGCCGCCGCCGTTTCGCCCCGCAATGGAGCTGACGTTCACGATGTAACCACTCTTGCGCGCTGCCATCTCCTGCCACACGGCTTGCGTGCACAGGAAAACGCTTTTCATGTTCAGGTCCATGATCTGATCCCAATACTCTTCCGTCATGTCCTTCAGAGTGCGGCGGGCGATTAAGTCGCCGGCGTTGTTGATCAGGATATCGATTCGCCCCCAGGCTCTGTGCACTGCCGCAACCAGCGATTGCACTTCCGCGCTGCGTGTGACGTCGGCGCGAACCGCTATAGCCTCGCCACCCGCCGTGCGGATGACTTCCACCGCTTCCTCCGCGCCCTTCTGGTTCTTCAAATAATTCACTCCCACCCTGGCTCCCTCGCGCGCGAAAAGCTCCGCCGTTGCCCGGCCGATTCCGCTCGAAGCGCCCGTAATCAATGCCACTTGGCCCTTCAGGATCATTCCAGCCTCCTCATCGATTCTTAAGGTTTGCTTCGCAATTTCACAGGCAGCATCCTACTCCAATCGGAATGGTGAGCCAACATCAGAACTCGTAGAGCTCTTGATGACAGAAATGGGGGTCAGGGGAGGGCAGAGCCCGCGAAGTCCCGAGGGACCTGCCCGGTCAGGCGAGGGGAGAAGTGAGTTCCCCCACGCGCTGCAATCCGCTATGATGCGGACCATGGATGTTGCCATTCGCTGCACGGAGCTGCGAAAAACTTACGAAGGAAATGTCGAGGCGGTCCGCGGGCTGGACCTGGAAATCTACGCCGGCGAGTGCTTTGGCCTGCTCGGACCGAACGGGGCGGGGAAGACCACCACCATTGAAATCCTCGAAGGGCTGCTGGAACCCAGTTCGGGCGAAATCGAAATCCTGGGCAATCACGGGCGAGCGAACCCTCGCGAGCTCCGCGAGCTGCTGGGCATCTCGCTTCAAGAGACGCGCCTCACCGAGAAACTTACGGTGCGTGAGACGCTGGAATTATTCTCCAGCTTCTATCGCCACCCGCGTGACGTTGATGAGATCATGGCGGAGATGGCCCTGACGGAAAAATCCCATGCCTGGGTGGGGAAACTGTCGGGTGGGCAGAAGCAGCGGCTGGCGGTGGCGACCGCGCTGGTGGCCAATCCCAAAATCTTGTTCCTCGACGAGCCCACCACCGGACTCGACCCGCAGAGCCGCCGGCAGCTCTGGGATGTCATCCGGCAATTCCAGCAGCGCGGAGGTACCGTCTTGCTCACCACGCACTACATGGATGAAGCCGAGCGCCTCGCGGACCGCATCGCCATCATCGACCACGGCCTTACCATTGCCCTGGGCACGCCTGCCGAACTTATTGAGCGTCTCGGCGGACAGCACATGGTGGAATTCGAGGCCACAGGGAAGTTGCCCGGGGAACTTGAGACATGGCGCGCGCTCCCCGGCGTCGAAGCCGTGCACGAGGAGGACGGCCGCGTTGTGCTGACGGTGCGCGAGCCGCATGAAACCATTCCGGCTTTGCTGGCGGACTTGCAGAATCATGAGCGGCAATTGTTGCATCTCACCACGCGCCAGGCCAGCCTGGAGGACGTCTTCGTCCATTTGACGGGCCGCCACATGCGGGAAGAGTAAGGATACCGCAAGGGAGCTCCGGTGATCGAATGAACAAAGCAAATCAGGGCAATATCGACCCTCAGCAACTGAAAATTGAAACGCCGGTCAGCGACGGTTCTTTAGCGGCGGGAAAAAGGCCGATATCTGGTTCCACAAACAAAGGTCTCGTTGCCGACCCCGGATCAGCCGGTCACGCAAAGATGATGTTATCCGTCCCGCCAGATAACGGCCGCTGGAAGGCCTACGGAATGCTGCTGTCGGCGCGCCTTAAAGAAATGTACCGCGAGCCGGAGGTAGTTTTTTGGGTGTTTGTCTTCCCGATTTTGCTGGCCCTGGGACTGGGAATTGCATTTCGCAACAAGCCGGCTGACGTATGCCGCGTGGCGGTGGTCGACGTGCCCGAGGCTGCGAAAACCATGAAACTGCTTCGCGCGACGGCTGCGGCGGGGAAGGCGCGCGCGGAGGTAGTTCCCCGCGCGGAAGCCTTCAATGAGTTTCGCCTCGGAAAATACGACCTCATCATACTGCCGCGAACCGACGGCTTCGATTACTATTACGACCCGGCCCGTCCAGAGAGTGTGCTGGCCAGAGCCGTTACGGATAACAGCCTGCAGACCGCGGCAGGACGGAAGAACAGCATCCCCACTGTCAGCTATGTGTCCAATGAGCCAGGCAGCCGTTATATCGACTTCTTGATTCCCGGATTGCTGGGGATGAACCTCATGAACTCCGGCATGTGGGGAATCGGATTTGCCCTGGTCGACATGCGACAGCGCAAGCTCCTGAAGCGTTTCGTGGCCAGCCCCATGCGCCGCAGTGATTTTCTACTGGCTCTGGCCAGCAGCCGGCTTGTCCTGATGGTGATCGAGCTGGTTCTGCTCTTGGGGTTCGGCGCGGTAGCTTTTCACATGCGCATCGTGGGTTCCTGGACGTCCATTCTCATCATCAGCTCGCTGGGAGCGCTGTGTTTCGGCGGCGTGGGGCTGCTCACAGCCAGTCGCGCGCAAAAAATTGAGTCGGTTAGCGGGCTCATCAATCTGGTCATGATGCCCATGTGGATTCTTTCCGGAGTGTTCTTCTCCTATGAACGATTTCCTGCCTTCCTTCAACCCTTCATCAAAGCGCTCCCTCTTACGGCGCTGAACGACGCCCTGCGCGCAGCCATTCTGGAAGGCCAACCGCTTACCCACCAAGCCGTACGCCTATTGGTAATGGGTGCCTGGGGGATTCTCTCGTATCTGCTGGCCTTGCGCTGGTTTCGTTGGACTTAGCCGGAAGCTCAAAGGGTTCTTGCGCCCATCCCCGGAATTAACCCCGCCTCGTTCGATGCAATTTCACCGCGAACCCCTATTAAAAACCGAAGGTTAGAAAATTCAAAAGAATTGGCACTAAAGGACTATTTGCCTAGTACGAACGGCGCATTGCCGCATGGAGAATGCGCAATCAAAATAACTCTGTCACGGAATAGGTGATTTGAATTTGCCCCCTTCTTATAGCCGGAGGGCAGATCCGCTGATTGACGGCGGCGCAATGCGATAGCAACCAAGAAAGCGGACCCATCGAGGCGATTAAAGATTAAGGCCCGGGGGAACATCGAGCGGATAAGCGAAAGCAGGCACTACGACCCCAGGGAACCGTGGTTGGCGCCGGATACAGACCACTCGGGGAATCCAGCATGCGCTTGGTAATAGGGGACGACGAAAAGGGGCAAGAACTTCTTGATCGGCCCGACGTGTTGATAGCCTCCCCGGCTGAAGTGAAATCCCGGGGAGCGTCATTATATGAAGTGGATCCAATCAGCGACCCTCGTTGGAGTGAACTCGTAGCTCGTCATCCCCACGCGAGCTTTTACCATTCGCAGGCGTGGCTGGAGGCGCTCAAACGAACTTATGGATGGACGCCGGTGGCGTATACGACGTCGCCGCGGGGGCATGATCTGAGCAATGGCTTGGTATTCTGCCGGGTCGAGAGCTGGCTCACCGGTCGCCGCATGGTTTCGTTGCCTTTCTCCGACCATTGCGACCCCTTATTCGATGGGGAGGGCGCCCTGGCCGGCTTGATGGGCAGGCTGGTAGGGAAATTTCAGAAAGAGGGATGGCGATACACCGAACTGAGGCCGCGCCGGACTTTCCCCGATGCCCCGCAGTGGTTGGTACCTGACAAGCAGTATTGCTTTCATTCTCTGGATCTTTCCCCAAGAATCGCGGCTTTGCATTCGTCCATGCACAAGGATTGCATTCGAAGGAAGATTAAACGCGCTGAAAAGGAGGGGTTGGAATATCGGGAGGGCAGTTCGCCAGAGCTCTTGAAGATCTTCTATCGTCTCTTCACCAAAACGCGCCGGAAACACGGTCTGCCCCCGCAGCCTTTCATGTGGTTCTTGAATCTTTCCCAAATTCTGGGTCCCTCACTGCAGGTCAGAGTGGCAATGCACGCCGGACGTCCGGTGGCCAGCATTATTACCGTTATTCATCGCCAAACGATCATCTACAAGTATGGGTGCTCGGACCCGGAGCTGGCGAAGTTCGGCGGTACTCCCTGGCTGTTTTGGAGAATCATTATCGAGGCCAAGTCGTGGGGCCTCCGAGAATTGGACTTGGGCCGCTCGGATTTCGAAAACCCTGGATTGATTGCGTTTAAGGACCGTCTGGGAGCGCAGCGCACTCCGGTGACGTATTTACGGTTTCCCAAGCCGCAGGGTGTGGCCGACGGTCTAACCAGCGGGAAATGGCAGAGTATCGCCGGAAAAATTTTTCGACACACACCCTCCCCTCTTCTTGCCGCGGCGGGCAGGCTCCTGTACCCGCACATGGGTTAGTGGATACGCGATTCTCTTCATAGCGCACTCCAGGCGCGCCCAAGCGGCATAAGCAATCTTGAATTTGTTGTTTCGAAAGAAAAAAGAGGTGAAGGACCCCCTGAAGAAACGGGTTGATTCTATTGAATGTTGATGCCAGGAACAAATCAAAGGTTGCGAGTTGGCCATTTGGCTTGGCACCAAAGGACTATTTGTCTAGTACGAACGGTGCATTGTTCCGAACGCAGCGAGCCGTGAAAATAATCCTGTAAGGAGGCGTGGGTTTGGACATCAGTTTTCGGCTTCGGTCAGGTTGACCGGTGCGATGAATTCCCGGCGCCGCAGGGGATTAATGAATACATGGTTTTTTTCCGAATTTCGATCACGTGGTGAAAGGTCTTGGGGCAAGACGCGCAGCAATTCCTGAAAGCAGAGGATACGCGAACATTCGAAGGGGATCTGGATACCAATGGGGAAATATATTCGCTTTCTTAATGGGGTTCGAAAGTTTGCCAAAGCTAAAATGCAGCCGGAGGAAGCGGTTGCGGCCGCGCGGACTCTTCTGAAGAAACGGATGGCGGCCCGCGAGGAAAACTTTTTGAATTTTGTCGAGAACGGAATATACCGATACGCGCGAAGTCCTTATTTGAAACTGCTTCAGCCCAGGAAGATCAGCTTTCAGGACCTCAAGGCGTGGGTTTCGAAGGAGGGCATTGAAGCGAGCTTGCGCACCCTCGAGCGCGAAGGAGTCTATTTCACCGTCGAGGAGTTTAAGGGGCGGGAATCGGTAAAACGCAATGGCGGCGAATTCCGGTGCGAGCCCGGGCTGTTCGATAACCCCTTCTTGTCTTATGTCTACGAGGTTCGCAGCGGTGCAACGCGAAGCGAGGGTACACGGATTCGGATCGATTTCGATTACCTGCACCAAAGATCCCTCTACGATGCCTTGTTGCTGGACATCCATGGTTGTTTAAAGGCTCCCGTGGCGAATTGGTTCCCGGTATTTCCCGGTGCGCCCGGCATCAATTCCAGCCTGCGGTTTTCCCACATCGGCAACCCCGTCCGGCGATGGTTTTCGCAAGTAGACGAAGACAAGCTGACGATCGGGTTCGAAAGGAAGTGGGGGAAGAAACTGCTCTTTGCGCTCAGCAGACTCTGCGGCAGTCAACTGGCAGAGGCCGAGTACGTCGGTTTGAACGAAGCCCGGACCGTGGCGGCGTGGGCTGCGCAGACGCTTGAGTCGCATTCGCAATGTGTTATTTACACCTTCGCCGCCTCGGCCGTAAGGGTGTGCATCGCTGCCGCCGAGGCGGGACTGAACATTAAAGGAACCAAGTTCCTGGTGACCGGAGAGCCCCTCACCTCTCAGAAGAAGAAGGAGATCGCATCGGCGGGCGCCTCCGCCGTTCCTGTCTATGGTATTTCGGAAGCCGGAGTGATCGCTGCCGGGTGCAACATGCCCAGTTCCCAAAGCGACCATTGTCACCTTTACCAGGACACCACCGCGATCATCACTCACCAGGTGAAGGTTCCATATTGCGAGACAACTCTTGATTCTTATCTGTTCACGAGCCTTCTCTACGAATCGCCGAAATTGCTTTTGAACGTGGGAATGGGGGATTTCGGGGACCTCCGCACGCACCCGTGTAGCTGCGCATTTGGTCAGGCCGGATTTCGGGCCTGCCTGAGCAATATTCGAAGTTACGAGAAGCTCACCGGAGAGGGTGTGACCTTTGTGGACACGGACTTCGTCTGGATTATCGAAAAGAAACTTCCGGAAATCTACGGCGGAAAGAGCACGGATTATCAGGTGGTGGAACAGGAAGACGGCAATGGAATACCGCAACTTCGGTTGTTGGTCAGCCCTCGCATTGGAAACGTGAATGGACCGGAAGTCGTGAATACGTTTATGAAGCTCCTGAAGCGGGCAGAGGACAAGGGCTGGGCGCAATCGGGCACGGAGATGTGGAAGCAATCGGGGATGGTGCGGATGGTTCGCGAATTTCCCATATCGACAGCAAGCGGCAAAATCATGTCTTTCCATTTAGCGAAGCCCGGCGTAGGCAGGCTGATGAATCACGAGGCCGCATAGACCAAAAGGGGAGGATCATGGCGTTTCCGGCAACAAGACCAAGACGACTACGACAGAACGATAAATTCCGGCGGCTGGTTCGTGAAACCAGTGTCGCCGTAGACGACCTTGTGTGGCCGCTGTTCGCAGTTCCCGGTCACGGAATCCGCGAAGAAATCAGCTCCCTGCCGGGCAATTATCATCTGTCGATTGATTGCTTGGTGGAAGAAGCCAAGCGCGCGCGCGACCTGGGCATTCCGGCCATTCTTCTTTTCGGTGTACC
>JASHTO010000227.1 GCA_030040515.1 Terriglobia bacterium | reverse complement strand
GATGAGCCGGCGGATATTCCCGCCATGCGCGCCACGCTCGACCGCCTCGGACTCGAATGCACCACCTGCGTCGTGCTGCCGCGCCACGCCAACGTGGTGAGCGCCGATGCCGCCACGCGCGCGCAAGGCCTGGAATTCCTGAAGAAATGCGTCGACCGGACGGCGGACCTGGGCGGCAAGCTGATGTGCGGCCCGCTTTATGCCGGTCTGGGCGTGCTGACCGGAAGCCGGCGCACTGGAAAAGAGTGGAAGTGGGCGGTCAAGGCCCTGCGTGCCGCCGCCGCGCGCGCACAAAAACGCGATGTGTGCATTTGCCTCGAACCGCTCAACCGATTTGAGACTTACTTTGTCAATACGCTCGATGACGCCGCCCGGCTGGTGCGAGATGTGGGCGCGCCCAACGTGAAGATTCACTTTGACACGTTTCACGCCAACATCGAGGAACAACATCCCGCGGAATCGCTGCGTGCCGTGGCGAAATATGTGGGACACGTCCACATTTCGGAAAACGACCGCGGCATTCCGGGGACCGGACACACCGATTGGAAAGGCGTTCTGAAAGTGCTCAAGCAAACCGGCTACGACGGCTGGTTGACCATCGAATCGTTCGCCCAGCCGGAGCCCGCGCTTGCGGCGGCCGCCGCCATCTGGCGCGACCTCGCACCCACGGGCGACGATCTGGCTCGCCAGGGACTGCGCTTCACGAAAAATCTGGCACGAAAATTGGGAATATCCTAGAGCCAATCCACACGGGGTCGGCCGACCACCAAGGAGAATTCGATGTCCGCAATCTTTTTTGGAAAGCGTCGAGCGCTCGGCAACAAGGCACGAAGAATCGCCCCATGGATAAGCCTGCCGGTTCTCACCTGCTGCATCCTCTGGATAACCGGGCGCGTCAGCGCGCAAAGTTCCGAGCAAGATTCCGAGGAAATTCCCTTCTACAAGCACACCATCGACCTTGGGCAGAGCGAGGCTGCGGAAGTCGCTGATGTGAATCTCGACGGGAAGCTCGACATTATTTCCGGCGAAAACTGGTACGAGCAAACTACTCCGGGCAAAGATGGGCCGCGCTGGATCAAGCACCACTTTCGCGACCTGGGCTGGGTGGCCAACTACGTGGAAGATCTCGGTGACCTTGCCATCGACGTGAACGGCGACGGTTATCCCGATATCGTCACCAGCTCCTACTGGGCGGACAATCTGGCTTGGTGGGAGAACCCGGGCAAATCGAACAAGCCCTGGGTGGAGCATGTGATTGAGAAGCGCGCGCCCGTGGAGTTCGCCTTTCTGGTGGACATTCTCAATACCGGCAAGCCCCGGCAAGTTCTGCCGCAATTTGGCGACAAGAATTTCCCGCTGACCTGGTATGAAATTGAAGGCAAAGGGAACGACGCGCACTGGGTTGGACACATCGTCAGCCCGCGCAGCTACGGCCACGGCATCGGCGCAGGGGACGTGAACGGCGACGGCCGCACGGACATCATCACGCCCCAGGGATGGTTTGAAGCTCCGCCCGACCCTCGCAACGGCCAGTGGATTTTCCATCCGGAATTCGACCTGGGAGCCACCGGTTTCATCTATGTGATGGATGTGAACGGCGATGGCCTGCCGGATATCGTTACGAGTCTCGGCCACGACTACGGAATTTTCTGGATGGAACAAAAGAAAGACGACCAGGGCAACCGTACCTGGGTGAAACACATGATTGACAATGCGTGGTCGCAGGCCCACGCCATGACCATCGCCGACCTCAAGGGCGACGGCAACCCGGTGCTGATCACAGGCAAGCGCTACTACGCGCATGAGCACGATCCTGGCGCGAATGAGCCGCTCGGCCTCTATTGGTACCAGAAAATCCAGGATGGGCAAAATGTGCAATGGCGGCGGCACATCATCGACTACGGCACGCGCACCGGAACCGGAATGCAGGTCTGCGTCGCCGACGTCGACGGCGATGGCGACCTGGACATCGTGGTGGGCGGAAAATCCGGGCTCTACTTTTTCGAGAACATGACCAAGGGCCGGCGCGTGCCGCTCACCGACGTCATCCATGCGCCATAATCCCCGCGTGTTGCGCGCGCTGCTGATATAATCAAAAATTCTCAATCTGTTGGTGTGCCGCTGCAGGAGAGCGTGGTGCGCGATTTGCGCCCGCCCGGAAATTTTATGTCGGGAATTATCGGTTACATCGGCAACAAGCGTGTGGTGCCCGTGCTGCTGGAAGGCTTGCAGCGGCTGCAATACCGGGGCTACGACTCCGCCGGCCTGGCCGTGATGCGCGAAGGCAAGCTGAACGTCCGCCGTTCCACCGGCAAGCTGCGAAATCTCGAGGAGACCATCCGCCTCGATCCCGTGGATGGCGCCTACGGCATCGGGCACACGCGCTGGGCCACTCACGGCGCGCCCACGGAGGAGAACGCCCACCCGCACCGCGATTGCCACCAGACCGTCGCGGTGGTTCACAACGGCATCATTGAAAATTATCTCGAGCTGAAGCAGCAGCTCGAAGCCGAGGGCCACAAGTTCACCACCGAGACGGACACCGAAGTCATCGCGCACCTGGTGGAGAAAACTCTGAGCGGCGGCGCGGGAAAGCCGGCGCTCAGCCTGGAGGATGCCGTGCGCGCCGCGGTGCGCCAGCTTGTCGGCGTGTTCGCGCTGGCCATCATCTCCACACGCGATCCGAACAAAATCGTGGCCGTGCGGCTGGGTCCGCCGGCAGTGATCGGCCTGGGGAAGGACGAGTATTTCGTGGCCAGCGACGTGCCCGCCATCCTCTACCACACGCGCGACCTGTTCTTTCTTTCGGACGGCGACGTTGCCGTGCTTACGCCCAACGGAGTGACGCTGTCCGATTTCGACGGCCACCCCGTCACGCGCCGCGTGCAGCACATTACCTGGGATCCCATCCTGGCGGAGAAGGGCGGCTTCAAGCATTACACGCTGAAGGAAATTTACGAGCAGCCGCGCGCCGTGCGTGACACGGCGCTGGGAAGATTTTCGCCCGAGTCGGGCCAGGTCTTTCTCGACGAAATGGAAATCAGCGAGGAAGATTTTCGGTCTTTCAAGGAAATTCGCGTCGTCGCCGCAGGAACGTCTCGCCACGCGGGGCTTGCGGGCAAAGTCATGATCGAGCGCCTGGCGCGTGTTCCCGTGGAAGTTCATTACGCCTCGGAATTCCGCTACCTCGACCCGCTGGTGGATGCGCAAACACTCACTCTGCTGGTCACGCAATCGGGCGAAACCGCGGACACCATCGCCGGTCAGCGCGAGGCGCA
>JASHTO010000226.1 GCA_030040515.1 Terriglobia bacterium | reverse complement strand
CCGCGATAGCGGCTGAGGAACACGCGCACGTGGAGCTTGTACTTTTTTCGCTCCAGGTACTCGAAGAAGCCGCGAATGCCGCCGAAGTAAGCGTCACCGTTCACAAGCCAGCGGCGTTGTTCAGCGTTCAGTTTGTAATAGGGTTGGTCGAGGGGGATTCCCCGCGCGCGCGCGGCGCGACGCATCTCATTGAACGGAGCGCGATAACGCGGCTTGGTCCAGGGCTCCACTGCACCTTCGGCGAGCGTCTTGTTCTTGTCGGGAATGACCAGATCGAGATCAAAATCAATAGTGTTGCCGAAACCCTGGCAGCGCGGGCAGGCACCGTAGGGGTTGTTGAACGAGAACAGGCCAGGCTCGGGGTCCTGAAATGCGATTTTGCAGGTCTTGCACTCGAAGCGCTCATTGAAAAGCCAGCGTTCCGGCGGTGTGCCGGAGTCCGGCGCAACGAATTCCAGAATCGCTTCACCCGACTCACGATAACAAAGCTCCACGGAATCGATGACTCGCTGGCGAATGTCCGGCGCAATCGCCAGGCGATCCACCAGAATGTAAACCGGCTGCGCGAAATCAATATCCAGCAGTGACTCGGGCGTGGAGAATTCAAAAACCCAGCCGCGCTGGTACAAGCGGTTGTAGCCGCGCTGCCGCAGCGCGAACAGGCGGGGTTTCAAATCCTCGCTCGGAGGCGCGGGCTTCGCGGGAGCAGACGAAGGAATCTTGTCCTCAGTGGCGACTTGCTTCTTTCGTTTCGACGCCGGGCGGCTTGCCGGAGCACTGGCGGCGTCGGCGGCAATCACTCCCGGGTTCACCTGAAACAGCACGTAAAAGCGCCGGCCGGGTTCACCCGCAATCACCCGATCCGCGACGGCGTCCACGTGGTCACGTTCCACCACTTGGCCGCAGTTGTAACACAGGGTTACGCCGATGCGCGCGAAGAGCAGGCGCAGATAATCGTAGAGTTCCGTCGCGGTTGCCACGGTCGAGCGTGGATTGCGCGTGGTGTTCTTCTGCCGAATCGCCACGGGCGGCGCGATGCCCGAAATCTCATCAACCTCAGGCTTCTCCATGCGCTCCAGGAATTGCCGCGCGTAGGCGGAGAGCGATTCCACGTATCGCCGCTGACCCTCGGCGTAAAGTGTGTCAAACGCCAGGCTCGACTTTCCCGAACCTGAAAGCCCGGTGACCACGGTGATTTTGTTGTGGGGAATCGTGCAGTCGATGTTCTTCAGGTTGTGGACGCGCGCCCCGCGCACGACGATCTCGTCACCCAAAATGCTGGCAGGAGCGCCGCCCGCCGCCCGTGGCGCGTGCGGGGCTCCAAGCAGCACCGGATTTGAGTTTGTGTCCGTGGCCAAATGTCGCCTGCTGATCCCAACCTTGCCCACATTCGGAAACGTCGCCACAGCGCGCCGCCGCCCAAGCGGAAGCACATGGTGAGCTCCGGATGACAAGCGCAAACACTCGATTATAAGCCGGCGGGATTTGCGGCGCAATCCAGGTGGCCACCCCAATTTCATTGAACTGCGGCCCGTTTCACGGTACTGTCAGGCCGGGAAGAAGATCATGGAGCGACGACACCATGTTGCTGGAACACCCGCGATCGCGGTTCCCATCCGCGTGCGCGGCATGTCGCAGGAAGGGCGCTACTTCGACGAGGAGACCGAGACCGCGCGCCTGGCGGGCGAATTCATCGTGATCCGCCTCCGCAACCTGGTTGATCTGGAGAGCGAACTGCATATTCTGAACGCGCGCACTCAGGTGGGCGGAAACTACCGGGTGGTTTGGATTCACACGCCAGCCGGCGCGGATTCTTATTCCGTCGGACTTGAGATGCTCGACGCGGAGGGAGATATTTGGGGACCGGACTCCGGTTCGGCTGCGAACCCAGCGGACGTTACGCCTCCCCGCGCGGTGCTGGAATGCCGGCGCTGCCACCGGAAGATTTCTAGTCCCGTGCCCGAGGCGGACGCGGAGTACATGGGCGAGGGCTTTTCCATCGCGCTGGCTTGTGATGCGTGCAAGGCCACTACCGCGTGGCAATTCGTCTCCGGGGAGGTCACGGATCCGGCTTTGCTGCCGGCCGCAAGCCCCGGCGGAACAGCGGGCGAAAGTTCGCCCAAGCCGCGCGTCTTCACGAGGGACGAAAGAACCAAAGGGCGCGCCCCGCTGAAGATCCTCGTCAAGATCATTCGCTCAAAATTCGGGAAGAGTTTCTTCGACGTTTGCGAAACCACGAATGTGTCCCGGACGGGATTCTACTTCACGACCGATCAGGGCTACGACGTGGGTGAATACGTGGAAGTGGTGATGCCTTACCACCCTGATAGCGAGGGGATTCACGTTCAGGGGCTCGTGGTGCGCGTTGACAATTTCAAGGACACATATCGCAAGGGCGTGGCCATCCAACTTGCCGGAATGAAGGCCGCGGGTTAGGAAAAACCAGCGCCGAAATACGAAGCCGCCGGCGGACCGGTTGAACCGGTCCACCAGCGGTTTTGATGAGCTGCGGAACTTACTGGACTGCGGGTTCCTGAGGCTTGGGAGCAGCGCCGCCGGGCCCACCGGGACGGTGAGGGCCACCGTGCATCATGTGCCCGCCGGGGCCGCCCATACCACGATTTTCCCTCATGGCCTTGAGCTTCTTGATTTGATCGGCGGTCAGAACGCTGCGTGCGGAGAGCATGGTTTGAACGCGCGCCTTTTCCATCTTTCCTTGCAGCGCGTT
>JASHTO010000225.1 GCA_030040515.1 Terriglobia bacterium | reverse complement strand
ACTTTTTCCAAGGTTCACGGCCTGGCGGGAATAAGACTCGGGTATGGTTTGGGAAACCCGGATTTGATCCAATGCTTGCAGCGCATTCGCTCGCCGTTCAACGCCTCCAGCGTGGCGCAGGTGGCAGGAATTGCCGCGCTGGGCGATGCGGAGCACGTTGCCAAATCCGTGGATTCAAATTCTCGTGAGATGAAGTTCCTGACCAGCGAATTGACGCTCATGGGAGTTCATTACACGCCTTCGGCGGGAAATTTTCTGCTGATTAAAACAAGCCGCGACTGCGAGGAGGGCTTTATCCGCCTTCTTCACGAAGGCATCATCGTGCGGCCCATGAAGCTTTACGGCCTTCCCACAAGTTTGCGAGTAACCGTGGGAAGGCACAAGGAGAATGAACAATTCCTGGAGGCGCTGGAGCGTATGCTGACTGCGCACGCGAAAGTACAGGAAACCAGAGTCCGGAGATAGAGGGCGGCTGAGTCTTCAGTATTCTGAATTCTGAGTATCGACCAACCTATGTCTGACGCCATTCGCGAAATCCTTGAACAGGGCAGGACGCTGGCTGTGGTGGGTCTTTCGTCGAAAGCCATGCGCCCGAGTTATGGTGTGGCGACTTATATGCAGCGCCATGGTTATCGAATTATTCCCGTCAATCCCCACGAAGAATCGGTTTTAGGCGAGAAGGGATATACCTCCCTTGACGCCGTTCCGGAACCCTTCGACGTTGTGGTGATCTTTCGCCGCCCGGAATTCGTGCCCGACGTTGTGGAAGCCGCCATTCGCAAGGGCGCAAAAGTGGTGTGGATGCAGGAAGGCATAGTTCACGAGCAGGCCGCCGCGCGCGCCCGCGCCGCCGGCCTCAAAGTGGTGATGGATCATTGCATTTTGAAGGAGTACGCCAAGCGTTTTGTGGCACAAAGGGTTTAAGGACGCAGTGCGTGAAAAGGACCGCGGCAATCTTCATCTGCTGGCCGCGTACTTTTTCTTCCAATCTTCGATGGCGCGCATGGTCTCCTTCCACTTTTTCTCCAAGCCCTCATCGGTTGGACGATAGTATTGGCGATCCTTCAGGTTGGCGGGCAGGCATTGCATGTCGGTGAGCTTGTCATCGGTATTGTGCGCGTACTGATAACCCTTGCCATAACCAAAGTTCGCCATCAGGCCGGTCACGGCGTTGCGCAGGTGGAAGGGGACGGGCTCGGCCATGGTCTGCTGCGCGTCGCGAACCACTTCGCCATATCCTACGTATAGGGCGTTGGATTTTGGAGATAATGCGAGGTAGACCGCCGCTTCGGCAAGCGCCAGGTTCCCCTCGGGCATTCCCAGGAAGTGCACCGCCTGCATTGCCGCGACGGTCACACTCAGGGCGTTAGGGTCCGCCATGCCAATGTCCTCGGAGGCCTCGCGAATAAGTCGCCGAGCGATGTAGAGCGGATCTTCTCCCGCTTCCAGCATGCGGCCTAGCCAGTAAAGGGAGGCACTGGCATCCGAGTTTCGTATGGATTTGTGAAGCGCCGAAATCAGGTTGTAGTGTTCCTCGCCCGCCTTGTCGTAGAGCAGGACTTTCCGTTGAATCGCGTCTTCAACGAGCGTTTCGGTAATCACGGCACGGCCATCCGCATCGCGCGGGGCGGCGGTGGCAGCGGTTTCAAGAGTGTTGAATGCCGAGCGTGCATCGCCATTGGCGAAAACGGCGATCTGCCGCAGAAGGTCGTCGGAGATTTCGATTTGCCGGCCGCCAAGGCCGCGCTTTGTGTCGTCGAGGGCGCGGCGCAGCAACGTCTGCACCTCGTCGGTGGAAAGCGCGGAGAGCATGTAGACCTTGACGCGGGAAAGCAGGGCGGCGTTGACTTCGAACGAAGGATTTTCCGTGGTGGCACCGATCAGCACGATGTCGCCACGCTCGACGTAGGGGAGAAAGGCGTCCTGCTGAGCTTTGTTGAAGCGATGGATCTCATCGATGAAGAGCACCGTGCGGCGGCCATAACGGCGCGATTTCTCCGCCGCTGCCATCACTTCCTTGATTTCCTTGATGCCGGAGAGCACAGCGCTGAACCGGACGAAATCGCTGCGCGTTTTGCGTGCGACGATGGTGGCGAGAGAGGTCTTGCCCGAACCCGGCGGCCCCCAGAGAATCATCGAACCTAATTCATCGCGCTCGATCTGCCGTTGCAGAGCCTTTCCCGGCCCCAGGATATGGAGTTGCCCCGCGAATTCGTCGATGGTCTCGGGCCGCATGCGGTCCGAGAGCGGAGAGGCGGAAGCCCGCGCTGTTTCGCCGGTCGGAATCTCCGTCGGGGTGGGTTCGAAAAGGCTCATATGAGTCCTGTCAATTAGTTGGCGGTCGGCATGATGTGCGTAAATTATGCCGAAGGCTATCTAGCCACTGAGCATTCGCCACAAACCACTTTCAGTAATGGAATCCTCTCTGCCGCGCCGCCTCATAGAGGAAGATGCTTGCGGCCGTGGCCGCGTTGATGGAATCCACTTCCGGGCGAATGGGAATACTCAGGAGCTGGCTGGCATGCCGCGCGATTTCATCGGGCAAACCGTCAGCCTCGCGCCCGACGAGGATGGCAATCGGCCCACGCAGGTCGGCTCCGGCGAGCGAGGCGGGACTGTGGCGTTCCGCCGCCACAATGTGCACGCGCCGGCCCAAATTGGGCAGCGCCGCCTGCGGGTCAAGACCGCAAACCAGCGGAAGATGGAAGATGGCTCCCGCCGAAGAACGCACGGCCTTGGGATTAAACGGATTCACCGTCTCCTGCAAAGTCAGAAAGGCCGTGGCGGAGAAGGCGAGTGCGGTGCGAATCATCGTGCCCAGGTTGCCCGGATCTTGCAGGCGGCACGCGACCACCAGCAAGGGATTTGCAATCTTCAACGCCTGCTCCATTTCAAAATGGGGCAGCTCCACAAGCGCAGCGATTCCCTGCGGCGACGGCGTTTGCGCGACGCCTGCAAACAACCGATCGGAAACCTGAGTTGTTTCGACTTCCGCAGGCACGCGGCCGAGCAACTCAGCAAACTTTGCGGCTGCGCCGGCGGCCACCAGCACGCTGTGAATCTTCACGCGAGGTGCGGCACGCAGTGCTTCTTCCACGAGGAACGGCCCTTCGACGGCGAGCCAGCCCTCCTTGGTCGTCCCCTCGGCGAGCGCGCGGCGGAAAACTTTCAACAGGGAATTCGCGGGGCTCGAGATTTCTCGTGGAGTCGCGGAGCGCATGATTTGACCTTTACGGATTTACCGGCTGCGCCCACAGCTTAACGCCTCGCCGCGTTGAAGTCGAGGCCAAGCCTTGATCGCCAAGCGACACCACCAATATCACACCCACGCGTGTGATAGAATCGCGCCGCTCTCATGCATTCGTAAACTCCAAGGAGGTTCGCATGCGACGGCTGGGATTGCTGGTAGTCTTGTTTTGCGTTGTACCTTTGGCGCGCTCTCAAGAATTGAGCGGGTTACTTTCCAATTTGACCAGGCCGCAGGATTACGTTTTGAAGCGCGCGGGAAGCTGGGATCGCACGGGCGGGAACAACGACTCGCGCCGGATTGCCCCCGGAGAAACCCTCACGGTGCTGGATGATTCCGGCCCCGGCGTCATCACTCACGTTTGGTTCACCATCGCCAGTGGCGAGAAGGACCATCTGAAAAAGCTGGTGCTTCGAATGTACTGGGACGACGAACCGACTCCCAGCGTCGAGGCGCCCATCGGCGACTTTTTCGGCTTGGGATTGGGCGAATATTTCACTTATCAATCCCTGCCGCTGGCGGTGAGCTCAGTGAAGGCGCTCAATTCGTTTTTCCCCATGCCGTTCCGGAAATCCGCCAAAATCACGGTCACCAACGAAGGCTCGAAGCCGGTCGGGGCCTGCTATTTCAATATCGAATACCGCGTGTATTCGAAGCCTCTGCCCGCCGACACGCTCTATTTCCACGCGCAATACCGGCAGGCAACTCCCAATCATGGATGGACAAACCAATGGCAGAGCAATGGCGATCCTCGGGTTGATCGGAAACCCAACCTGACTGGTGAGGACAATTACGTTTGGCTCGAGGCGAAGGGGCGCGGAAGCTATGTGGGTGAGACGATGTCCGTGCTCCAGAATCAGGATGAGTGGTGGGGCGAAGGTGACGACATGTTCTTCATCGACGGCGACAAGGTTCCCACCATCGAGGGCACCGGCTCAGAGGACTATTTCCTTGGCGCGTGGGATTTTGGTGGCAAGCCCTTCTCCTATGAACTTTTCGGCGCGCCCGTGGTGGGTGAAGAGGTGGCGGGGAGCCGGTCGTCCGTCTATCGATTCCACCTCGATTCCCCGATTCCCTTTACCAAATCGATTCGCGCCACGATCGAACACGGCCACGCGAATCATCGCTCGGACAGTTTCTTCTCCGTTGCCTATTGGTATCAGACCGAACCGCACGCTCCCTTTCCGCCTTTGCCGCCGGTGGAGGATCGCATCCCCAAGCTTTATTGCGTGGGCGGGCCGGGAAATGCGGGGAAGTGAATGAATTTGGCCATTTAAGAATCGGAACTTCTGCATAGCGGCGGGCCAGGCGATTATTTCGCGGACCTGTGGCGCATGGGGCCTTGAACCACGTTTTGGATTTGGCGTCCTGCGGCGAGGCGGTCAATGTTGGCGGCGATGAACTGGAAGCGATTGTCGCGCGTCCCCTTCATCCATCCGGAAACGTGTGGCGTCATGATGACATTAGCCAGCTTCTGAAATGGAAAATGCGATGGAGGGAATGCGCGCTTCTCCTTGGGATACCGGTACCAAACGTCAATGGCCGCGCCTTGGATGCGATGGGTCTTTAGCGCGCGATAGAGGGCCTCCTCCTGCACGACGCCCCCGCGGGCCACGTTGATGAGGAACGCCGTCCGCTTCATCCAACTGAACTCGCGCCGGCCGATCAAGTCGCGAGTGGCCTCGGTGAGTGGACAGGCGAGGACAAGATAGTCCGCAGCCATGAGCAATTCGCGAAGGGCTGACGTCCCTTTGTAAAAGTCGATGTGTCGCGGCTTGTGTGCCGGCGGATGCGCGCTGATTACCCACAGTCTCATCCCAAACGCCCGTGCCCGCACAGCCAGTTCCTTCCCGATGTGCCCGTAGCCGATCAACCCCAGAGTCTTTCCCTGAATTTCCGGCACGGGCGGCGCACCCCAAATCCAGCTTCCCAACCACGACCCGCGGCGGAATTGCGCGTCCATGTTCAGGAGGTCGCGGCTCTGCGCCAGAATCATCATCATGATGTATTCGCTGATTGCAGGACCGTGGAAATAGGCGTTGGCGACGGTAGTCCGGGGAGAGAGAGCCTTGAGGCAGATCGCGTCGACTCCTGCGCCGGTCACGTGCAGCAATTTAAGCCCCTGCGCGGCGGGGGCCATGGATTCAGAAAGGGAGCTTGCCACCAATACGTCCGCGCGTGCCAGTTCCCGCGGGGGAGTTTGCAGTCGGGAAGGATCGGGGATCGAAATCAAGCGGCAGGGAGTCTTAAGATGCGCCCGCAAGAGCGAGCGCCCTTCCACTACCTGTCGGCCCCAGAGGATGATTTTGAGAGGAGAACGGCTCTTTCGTTTTGGCATTATTCCCGTTCCTATTGATTTCTAAGTTTCCGCGATTTGCGACCTGCATCTCGATCGGTGCAAGCAAGAATAAATTTTACCGCAACCCATTGCCTGTCAATGCTGCAACCCTTGACGCCGGCCAAGCCGTTCTTCGTCGCAAACTTGTACACGATCTTGCGGCCAAGGTTCGCAACGATTTCGCATATTGCCTTGGGCCATGATATCCAAACCGCCCCATTTTCAGCCAGCCAGCATTTTTTAGAAAACGCATCTGAAAAGGGAGCATCCTCCAACCACCTCGCCTCGCAGCTTGAATAGATGTACCGGGCATTGCAAAAGGTGCAGGAAATACTTCCAACTCCACACAACAAATCCGTTGGGTGATCCCCTGGCTCTGCCGGGGAGGCAGTCGGAGTTTGACAGCTTCGATAATCAGCAAACCGCGGGCTTTCGTCGTATCGAAAAGTTTCCGGCTTTGCCGGAGGATAGTTACTCCGCAGATCCAGCGGGATATTCTGAGCCTCAAGCATAAATCCCTCTTCGTGGGGAGTCTCTTGACGCCTGCGGAATTCCCCGTCACTATAAACACTGAAGCGCAAGTGGGCCTGTAGCTCAGTTGGGAGAGCACATGGTTTGCAACCATGGGGTCGGGGGTTCGAACCCCCCCAGGTCCACCAACTCTTTTAGATGCAGATGCTTACGAAAATGCCGCTTAGCTTAGAACACATGGTTGAGGCCATGTGATCCCAAAATCTGACATATCCTGTAATCACGTGCAACCTCCTTTCGCTACAACGCGTTCCCTATGTTATGAATCTTTTGATCTGATCGCGTTCCGTGCGAGAAATCTTGCTGTGCTAAATATTTATGATAGGATTCTGTTTTTGCCGGTGCTTGCGGTATCGTGGTGTGTGGCGCGAAACGAAAGCCCGGAACGCGTTCGGCACCTATTGTTTCGAGGTAAGTTGAGGACCTTCTCCTATGGTATGGATTGTGGCGTCTGGAGGCGATTGGCTTCCCGCTTGCGAGCGGGTAACAGGTACCAAGCCGGTACGTGAATGGTTGATTCGAACGTCATCTGCCGCAAGCCCGAGCTGGGTGCGCCACAATTCTGGACGCGGAGACTTGGGACACTGTTAGGGCTGGTAGGTGCCAATGCATTAATCCTTTGACCGCGTGTGCGCGTATTTCAGACGACGGGAGGCCACTGACTTCCCGATCAGTGGCGCCCTTTCAGAACTCCGATAAATAATGGTCTACGAACACATGTGTGTGCGGATTGGTTGCAGCACAAACGTTTGAGTGTGCCGGATTCGGGAGTTGAATAGGAAGAAGATGTGGCACGACCTGCGGCCAGTCGCGTTACGAAGTGATGTTCTGATCATCATTCCGTGGCGAAAAGACATCGGTGCGCCATGAATGAGCTGATCCGCCACCGACGAACAGTTCGCTGCCGTGAAAGAAGTGCTCTCGTTGGAAGATAGAAACAATGCGGCGCTTGCGATCTCGACGGGATCACATGCCGGTCCAACTGGGGTGGTCCGCGTCACATCCTGCGTGGTTTTGTGCTGCTACTCCGATTTCGCTACCGCATGACAGCCGGCCATGGAGGCCGCACTCGGCGTGGCTCTCGGCTTGAACGGCGACATTCGGCATCAACCAGCTTGGTGTGAAAAGGTAGATTAGACAATCTGAGCGGGTTCTCCCGGTCGCGGTAGATTTCCTGCGCTCTCGGCGTCTCCGTTCACCCAGCCCAAATTAAGCCACATCGACTCCCACCCGACGATGATGTCGTCGAGAGCTTTGTGGCAAAGTCTAGGGTCTTTGGATTTTATCGCCTCCAGCATCGGAAGGTGGCTCTTGGCGTCTGCCACGAGGTCGGGTGCGTGTCCTTCTCGAAAGCGCAGGGCCGAAAAGGCCAATTGCGGAAGAATTAAGCGCCTCAATGCACCGATCAAGTACTCATTACCACTCAATTCCCAAATTGCCTCATGCCAGCCTCGGTCACGCTCGACGAATAAGGCTTGGTCTCCCCTAAGTGCAGACTCTACCATCTCCAAATACCTGCGCTCCAGCGCTTGAATCTGATCCGGCGTAGCTAGGCGTCCCGCTTCCTCCATTGCATAACCTTCGAGGACCCGGCGAAGAGCAAAAGATTTCATGGCACCGGCGCGAGAAAAGTGGGTCACGAAGGTGGCGGAATTCGGTGTTTTGGTGATGAACCCTTCCGTTTCGAGTTGAATCAGCGCCTCGCGCACAGTCGCCTGACTACAGCCGAGTTGGTTCGCCAATTCTCGTTCGACCAGTTTTTCGCCAGGACGCAGAGCGCCGTTGAGAATTGCGTCGCGGATCTTTACAGCCGTTTGCTGTCTGAGAGTTGCGGTTGGAATCTTCTGCAGAACCCCATGTTTCACGCGTCAAGCATATGGGAACGATCATCGATTGTCAATCGCCCATGCTTGAGGCCGTACCCTAAAACGTGTTCCACTGTGAAGCTGCGAAGAAACTGATTTACAGCAAGATAAAAAGTGCTTGACAATTTATCGGATTGAGGAATATACACTGTTGTGCGCGATGATCGCGCATATCCTAGGATCCTTGGAGGTGCATGATGAGACGGGGACATCTGTTGGGCCGCACGGTACGCCAAATTGTCCGAATATTCGCATTCTCCCTGCTGATTTTGCTTGTCTGCCCCAATGTGGGCTTTGGACAAGTTACATCCTCAAGCCTGTCTGGCAACATCACCGATTCCAGCGGAGCCGGTGTCCCGGGAGCTAAAGTCACAGCGGAAAACGTCAGCACAATGATGTCCACCTCGGCAATGAGTGATCCTACGAGCTACTACATCTTTCCAGCTCTTACGCCGGGAACGTACACGCTAACCGTCGAGAAGAGTGGGTTTAGGACTATGACTTTACAGGGCATCCAGTTGCTCGTGGCACAAAAGGCTACCGTGGACGTGCACTTGAACGTAGGCTCCGTTACCACCACGGTGCAGGTTTCTACGCAGGTGCCGATTGTGCAAACGTCCACTGCGAGTCCCAGCACGGTCATTGATGAACAGCAAGTCGTTGAACTACCTCTCAATCAGCGTGAATATGGTTCGTTCGCACTCCTTACTCCAGGGACTGTTACAGATCGTGGGGGGTTTGCTACGTGGAGCGGAAGTTCGCCGTTCGCTGCCACGTCATATTCCGCAGACGGAACGCGCACTTCCGGGAATAACTATCTTGTGGACGGAATTTTCGCTAACGCCTTGACTGGGGGAGGATTTTCAGTCCAGCCGACCCCCGATGGCATAGAAGAGTTCCGGCTTCAAACTAATACTTACTCTGCGGTTTTTGGATTGAAGGCGGGTTCGGACATCAACTTGGTGACGAAATCCGGCACCAATCAATTGCACGGTGCGGTTTACGAATTCCTCCGCAACGATCACCTCGCTGCCAGGAACTTCTTTGACTACAATCAATTGAACCCAGTAACTGGCGCGCAGCTTGCGGGCACTGCGCGGCCGGAGTTCATTCGAAATCAATTTGGGTTTGCGTTCGGTGGTCCTATAAAGAAGGACAAAACGTTCTTCTTTGGCAATTACGAAGGGCTCCGCCAAGTTCAAGGTCAAACAATCGGTTCCTTCCTTCCAACCGTGGCGCAGGAACAGGGGAACTTCAGTTCCGTTCTGACCGGCGATACTACGAATCTATGTGGACCGGGGGGACCCTCTAACCTCGCATACGACACGGGGCAGCTCTTTGACCCGGCTACCGAGTCTCTTTATACATGTCCGCAGGGTTCCTTAGCAGGCAGCCAGATCCTCGTCGGCCAACCTATTCCGGGCAATGTCATTACCAATATTGATCCTGTTGCGCAGAAAGCCTTGGCCCTGTATACGGCTACACCAAACCTCCCGGGCTATCCGAACTTCATTAACAATACGCCCGGCACGCGTGATGACGACATTTTCCAGATTCGAATCGACCACAATTTCAACGACAAGAATCAGTTTTTCGGGAGATATCTTTTCGGTGAAGACAACCAGAATAGCCCGGACGCCCTTCCGGGCTACGCTGAGTTGACTTATTTCCGAGGGCAGAACTTGGCCTTGGGTTGGACCCATACTTTTACTCCCACACTACTGAATGAGGCACGCTTCGGATTTCAGCGCGACTTCCAGGATTTCAATTGTTTTGGATGCCCGCGCAAACCAGGTACTATCGCAAGCTTTGGCATTGCAAATCTAACAGGATTCGGGCCGATCACCGAGTCCTACCCCTCGTTTAGCTTCTCTGGTTACACGGCTGAAGGGGGAGGCGGAGCTTTTTCGACATTTACTGGTGTTGGCGATGGTATCTATCACCCCATGTATAATCCTGATATGGTGGAGACTTATGAAGACAATCTGACTTGGACACACGGCCGCCACACCATCGTATTCGGCGGTGCAATGTCATTTTGGCAATCACTTCGCGTCCAGTCTCCTGCTTACCCGGCTGGAGAGTTCACCTTCAGTGGTCAGTACTCCTCCCTGGCCGATGAATTGCCTGCTGCGGGAGTGTCTCCGCTAGCAGATCTGGAACTCGGATATCCGAGCTACGCCGGGAAGACCTATAGCTTCGATTATATGTACCAGGTAGGAGGAGGATACTGGAGCTACTACGCACAAGACGATTTCAAGATCGCCTCGAATTTGGTCATAAACATCGGCCTGCGCTACGAATATCGACGTCCCGCCGTTGACAAGAACAACGAGTACGCGTCGTTCATTCCCGTCGGGCCAGCATTCACTTCAGGGAACGGAATGATTCTGACATCATTACCGGATTCTGAGAATGACGCATTATGCCAGGACAATTCATATCTAATTAACGCTGAAGGCGAATGCTTGATCGTCAGTTCCGCGATGCGGGCTCAGATGGGGTTCACCGGTCGTAGGCAAAGGACCATCATCGGAACTGAGGACGACTTGTTTGCTCCCCGCCTTGGCCTTACGTGGCGGCCAACCCAATCTGACAAATTGATCATTCACACCGGTTTCGGTATATTCTACGATTTAGGAGCATTGAACAACCAGCATTACGGGGATAATAACCCAATCTTCGCTCCCACTCAGATATTTAACAGTACCTTCGGAGCTCCGCCGATCGTGACAAACGGCCAGTTGACTATGCTCGAAAATGTGTTTTCAGCCTCGAGTACTCCCCCCCTAACCAGTCAGTTCGAAGCTCTATTCCCGGCGCCTGATTACGTCACGCCGAAGATTGAAGAATGGAGTTTTGGTGTGGAGTCTCAGCTTGCAAACAACCTGGGACTAGAAATCGATTACGTCGGCAATCATGGGTATGACCTTGGCTACTTGATTGACTTTGGCAACCAGCCTCTACCCGGTGTCGGTGCGATCCAACCGCGGCGACCGTACCCCGACTTCAACTCTCTCCTCTATACGACTTCCTGGGGGCTCTCCTCGTATGATTCCCTCCAGGTGAAACTGACAAAGAGGTATTCGCACGGTTTGACCTTGCTCAATTCCTACACCTGGGGCAGTTGCCTTGACAACAACGAAGGAGATGAGGGGTACACGGCCGGTACCGGAGACAACGGCCCCCAGAATTACAATGACAGGAACGCGGACTACGGTCGTTGCGAGGATGATGCCAGACAGAGGTTCGTAACCAGCGGTGTCTGGCAATTGCCCTTCGGAAACGGCATGCATTTCCTGAACGACAGGGGCAAGCTCAATTATCTTGTAGGGGGCTGGCGAACTTCGGGAATTCTGTCCATCCAGAGTGGTTTCCCTCTTACAGTTGTGTCGGAGAATGACTGGTCGAATACCGGATCAGTAAGCCCACGGCCCGATCGGCTTTGCAGCGGTAATGGTCCTGGGACCGTGAGCCAGTGGTTTAACAGCAGTTGCTTTACTACCGCGGCCCTGCAGTCGGCGCTCGAAGCAGGAGACCCTCGCTTCGGGAACTCGGGTCGAGGAATTGTGGACGGGCCCACCCTCGCCGACCTTGACTTCGCTTTGCTCAAGGAAACCAGAGTCACCGAGCGCTTGTCAACTGAGTTCCGGGCAGAGTTCTTCAATATGCTGAACCACCCTTACTTCGGAGACCCAAACACGGCATTTGGCAATCCACTTTTTGGTGAGATCGGAAGCGCTGGGGACCCACGTGAGATCCAATTTGCGTTGAAGGTCATCTTTTAGCGCCACTGCTGATTGGGCCAAATCCGTTCGGGGCCTTTCCGCCACGCAAGTGCGCTGGCGAAGAACGTAGGGCTCAAGGATGTGCCGGTGAATCTTAGTCGTTGGGCCAAAGCAACCAGAGCTTTAGGAAGGGGCAAGCTCAGATGGGACGCCGTGGAGCGAGCCGTATTGCAAGGCTTATTTCTTAGCTTTTCGCTCGTTGGTTGCGCTTGCAGGGCCAATGGCGCATCCAACCCTGTAATCTTGATATCAGTGGACACTCTGCGCGCAGATCACTTGAGCTGTTATGGCTATAACCGGTTGACCACCGAGCACATCGACAGTCTCGCCCATGGGGGCACCATTTTTGAGCAAGTAAATGCGCAGGTTCCGCTCACGCTTCCCTCGCATATCTCATTGCTGACATCGACTTATCCCTTCGCAAATGGTATTGAAGACAACGGTGAGCCGCTTTCTGCAAAAACAGTTACCCTTGCGGGTGTGCTGCAATCACACGGATATCGAACCGCCGCATTTGTGGGTGGGTTTGTTTTGGACAGACGCTTCGGACTAGCTCAGGGCTTCGAGTATTACGATAGTCCGTTCGACCTTACACACAAAGAAGGAGTTGATCCAAGCGAGATTAAGCGGTCAGGGCAACAAGTCACTGCCGCCGCAAAGCGTTGGCTTGAAGCGAACCCTCATGGCCCGTTTTTCCTCTTTCTGCACTTTTACGATCTCCACACACCCTATGATGCTAGCCCCGATTTCCGGCGACACTTCGGACAGGGGTACGACCCTGAACTGGCGTACGTTGATTCCGTCGTGGGGGATTTTCTTGAGTGTCTCAGCCGGGCCGGACTTCTGGATCGGTCGCTCATTGTCTTCATCGGGGACCACGGCGAGAGCTTGGGCGAACACGGTGAAGGCACACACGGCTATTTCGTGTACCAAAGCACGTTGCGGGTCCCTTTGATCATCCATTGGCCGAAAGGTCCAATGCCGTTTCCAACGTCAGTAAGTGAACCTGCGGGTTTGATCGACGTGGCCCCCACGATCCTCCAGTTTCTCGGGATTGGCCAGCCTCGTGAATTCCAAGGGCAGAGTTTGATGGGGCTGTTCAAGAATCCCGGGAACAACGACCGTGCGGTTTTCAGTGAGAGTCTCTATGCCCACGATCACTTTGGGGCGGGCGCGTTGCGTAGCCTGCGGATTGGAGGCTGGAAGTTTATCGCGGCACCCAAGCCAGAGATCTATGATTTGAAGCGCGATCCGTCGGAAACGACCAACCTCTTTGCGACACACAGTAGCGTCGCCGGAGCCTTCCATGAGAAATTAGTCGAATTCCTCGCCCGGTACAAGCCGGTGCAGCCTTCGGGTGATCGGAAGATTGATCCGGAGGTTGCGGCCAGACTCCGGTCTCTCGGTTACGTTTCCTATAGCACTAGTCAGACTGTTCCATTGGAATCGGGACCGGACCCGAAGGACCTGCTGCCTGACTACAAGGCTTTTGAACGTGCTCTGGCGCTGAGTTCTTCGGGCTCGCTTCCCAAAGCCGGCGCGCTCCTGCGGGATCTTCTCGATAAAAACCCTGGTCTGATCGACGTACGGATAACCTTGGGCCTAAACGAGCAGAAGCTCGGGGATCAACAGGACGCCGCTCAGCAATTTCAGTCGGTGCTTAAACAGCAACCTCTGAACGTGTTGGCGCATTACAACCTGGCAGTCAGTTACGCCGCGTTGCGACAGACTGACAATGCTACCAAGGAGCTCGAAGCCACTCTCGCCCTCGACCCGGCTCAGACCCAGGCGGAGGACTTGTTAGCAGGAATTCTTATCGAACAAGGCCGCTACGATGGCGCTGCGAACCATCTTGAACACGTGCTGACAGTCTTTCCGGACGATTACCTGGCCAACTATAACCTGGGTATTCTTGCCGCCAGGAATCAGCATTGGGACGCGGCCCTGCAGGATCTGAAAGCGGCGGTCCGTAGCGAGCCGGGCTCAGCCGAGGGGCACAACGCGCTCGGGAGCGTCTACCTCAAAATGGGGCAGCCGGAGGAAGCGCGAAAGGAGTTCGACGAAGCGATCAGGTTGAATCCGCGGTTCGGTTCTGCGCATTTTAATCTCGGACTCGTCCTGCGCGCAGAAGGAAAACTTCCAGAGGCCGCGCAGGAATTCCGAATAGCCCTTTCGATCGATCCAACGTTTGAACCAGCGCGCACCGCGCTTCTTCAACTCCCGCATACGGAGTAGTCCTGTTGGAGGAGCATTTGATGAAGACACTGGAAAGAGCATCCGTGATCGTCACCGGCGCATCGGGTGGGATTGGCCGGGCCACCGTCGAGGCATTTCTGAACGAAGGAGCCCGGGTGATCATGGGGGTCAATCGGGATGAGGGTTGCAAGGACCTGGAGGAGAAGTGGGGGATTGAGCGTGCCCGGATGGTTCGCGCGGACCTGAGTAACGAGCAGGACATCGCTACCCTGATTGATAGCGCAGTTAAGGACTTCGGCTCGCTGGATGTGTTGGTGAATAACGGCGCGTGCCTCTTTCCGATGAAGGCTATGCACGAACATGTGCATGAGGAGTTCGAACGTATCATCGCGGTCAACGTGCGTGGTTTATGGCTGACTTGCAAGTACGCCTATCCCCACCTGAAGAAATCGAAAGGAAGCATCGTCAGTGTAAGCTCTATGGCCGGCGTGGCGGGAGAAAGGAGCCACAGCATCTACTCGGCCTCGAAAGGTTTTATGAATTCCCTGACCAAGTCGATGGCGATCGATTATGGGCGGGAGGGAATTCGTTGTAATGCCGTGGCGCTATCGAGCGCGTTGGTGCCGAATATCGACAAGATGATTGCCGCCCAGCCGAACGCTGCCGAAATTGTGCAACTTCGGAAGGATATCAACTTACTGGGTTACACCTCAGTGCCGGAAGAAACGGCGAATGTGGTGGTGTTCCTGGCGTCGCCAAAAGCTTCGTTCATCACCGGAGCCATCATCCCGGTTTCGGGTGGGTCCGAGGTTGGTTACGGCGTCAAGACATACGATTATCGCTGAGGCGAAGGTCTTCCGCGTGTTTGAACCGTTTATATTCTATGCAAAGGTGAGACAGCGATGAGGAGACGGGAATTTGTGACGGGCAGCTTGGCTGCCTGGGCTGGTTCGTCGGTGGCGCTTGACAGATGGGAGAACAAAATTTTGGAAGCAAAGGAACCCGCTACCGGGGAGGGTGGCACGATCGACATTGAGAGTGACTATTATCTCGTGAGGGTTGACGCTGGGAATGGCGCAATCGTCAAGCTTCTCGATAAGAAGGGTGGAATCGATCTGATCACGGAGCCAAGGTTGGCGGATAACTTTCGCGTGTTGCTTCCTCTGCCAGACCTGGAGGCCAACTACATCGTCGGCCCGCAGCAGAAGCTTACATCACATCACCAAGGCAACGATTCCCTTGAACTCACCTGGCAAGGTCCGCTGCGCAACCCCAAAGGCGATTTTGATCTGAACGTAGCGATGAGGATTAAGCTCAACGGACCATCGATCGAGTTTTCACTGCATGTTGAGAACCATACCTCCCATCAAGTTGCGGAAGTTTGGTACCCCATCCTGGGCGGATTTACGGGGATCGGTGAACGCGAGGACTCCATTGAGATGATTCCCGTCGCCGGCGGATCATCGCGCACCGAACTGTTTCGCGAGTTCCAGGGACGTGCTCCCGGAGGAGGACTCGGCGTTACCTATGTCGAGGCTTTCTGGACATACCCGAACCCAATGCCGATGCCCTGGATCGGCCTATACAATCGCAAATTGAAGCGGGGGATTTACTTTGCCTCGCACGACAGAATTTGCCGGTTCAAGGCCGTGCGGTTCGAATTGCATCCTGGAATCGGTAGCCGCCAGTATCACGGAAACTGGCCCCGCCCGGACGAACTCGACCGTGATACTCCGCTTGGCCTGAAGCTTCACTGGACGCACTTTCCCTACACCAAGGCGGGTGAAACGTTTGCCGGACCGCCGGTGGTTGTTCAATTCCATGACGGCGATTGGCATGACTCTGCCAAGATCTACCGGCAATGGTTCAAATCGCAATTTACCATACTCGATTCCAACTCCAACTGGATGCGGCAGAAGCTGGCTTTCGTAGATACGATGTTCCTTCTGCCGGAGGGAAACGTCATAGTGCCTTTCAAGGACATTCCGCATTGGGCCAAAGGGGCAGCGGACTACGGAGTTACCTCCGTGCTTATCAGCGGCTGGAACATAGGCGGGCATGACGGCAGCTACCCCTATTATGATCCTGACCCGCGGCTGGGCACGTGGGATGAACTCGCCGAAGGAATCCGCGCATGCCACAAAATGGGAGTGAAAGTCTTCTTCTTCGCCAACATCCAACCCGTCAGGGTGGACACGGATTGGTTTCGAACGGAGTTGCACCGCTACACGTCGCAGGATAAATGGGGTGTTGATTACGCCGTCATGGGATGGGGAATGGGAACCATCGGCGCCCGACTTGGTTACACCCGGCCCCCGCTGGTAGGAGACTGCTCCGGCATTCCGGCCTTCCGTAAGATTATTGTGACGAAAATGACGAAGTTGGCTGAGATCGGGGCCGATGGAATCCATATCGACAAACTCTGGCCTCATCCTGGTCTCGACTTTAATCCGCTGTCAACGCTGAGTCCGGATCAGGCGACATCGGTTGGGAGGCTGCTTGCGTTAGAAGAGATTCTTAAGGCCTGCAAAGCTATCAACCCGGAGTTTGCGATCTCCACGGAGTCTGCCTGGGACCGCACGCTCACCTACTCAAACGTTGCGTGGGCCTGGCATGACAATGCTTCTGATCACGTCCCCGTTTTAAAGTATACGTTTCCCGAGTGGTTCCCTGGACTGGTGGTCCCGCAGCCCTTTGACTTCACTCCGGTCAATAATGCCGTTCGATATGGATACCAGATTTTCGTGGGTCCGGGCAATTACATCGCTCCGGATTCCATGGCTTACCCTACTATGCGCCGCCTCTCCGAATATATCCGGGAGGTGTTGCGCATCGCTGAAGACGTGAAAGACACCATTTTCTTCGGCGAATTCATGGACGATCAGCAAGGCCACTGCGAAAGTGGCGATGAAATGCGTCACTCCGTGTTCCGCAATCCCAAAACCAGTAAGCGGGCTTGCGTGGTGGTGAATCTCGGTAGCCGTCCCAACGACGCATCAATCGTTGGATTCGCCGGCAATTCAAATGGTGAAGTCATCGTGCGCCAGCCGTTCGCCGAACCTCGCCGCGCGATCCTGCCGGTCAAGCTTGTAATCCCGGCGGAGAGATTAGCTATTGTTTCTGAGGCCTAATTGCGTTGAGAATTCCGGCCCGTTGAGGAGCTTCGGAAGTGCGGACAAGCAACCAGACCCCAAGGCGAAGCACAGACTTCATTGAGAGCACTCAAACCTTACATACGGGCAGGTGCAGGAGACCATGCGTATAGCCGATATCGAGGTGGTGAACCTGCATTTTTCATATCCCAACGGCGACGGCTTCCGATATGCCGGTGGAACGGTGACCAGCCGGGTAAGCTCCATCGTTATAGTCAAAACGGATGATGGCACCACCGGCATCGGTGCGGTCTATTCGCATCCGGATTTGGTCCGCATTATCGTCGAACGGCAATTCAAGCCCATGCTGCTGGGACACGACCCGCTGGAAATTGACGATCTCTGGCGGAAGATGTACCAACTTACGTTATGGTACGGCAGAAAAGGCGTCGCCATTTCAACCTTGGGCGGCTTGGACAATGCCTTTTGGGATCTGCGTGGCAAGGCCCTAGGCAAGCCTGTTTACAAGCTGTTAGGCGGCAACGCCAATCTGGTGCCTGCATATGCGAGCGGGCTCTTCTGGCATGAAGATGTTCGCTTCCTCGAAAAAGAAGCTGCCCGCCATCGCGACCGCGGCTTTCGTCGAGTCAAAATGCGAATTGGGCACAGCGAGGAATACGACGTGGCGGCTGTGGAAGCGGTCAGGCGAGCAGTGGGGGCCGACGGTGACATCATCGTGGATGGCTCACACCGCTACACGCTCGAAACCGCAACACGGCTTGGCCGCTTTCTGGAGGACAAGAGGGTCTATTGGTTCGAGGAACCGTTCCCGCCTGAGGATATCGACGATTATGCTGCGCTTCGTCTCCAGATCAACATGCCCCTTGCGGCGGGCGAGAACGAATTTGGCGTACAAGGCTTTCGCGAGATCCTTCGGGCTAGGGCGGTGGATGTCGCACAGCCCGATGCCTCCCGCACCGGCGGGATCAGTGAATGTGTTCGTATCGCCAAAATGGCGGCTGAGTGCGGAGTCCGAGTGGCGCCGCACACCTGGAGCGATGCCGTTGCGGTGATCACCAATGCTCATTTCATCGCCGCCACCCCCCATAGCATCTCCGTCGAAGTGGACCAGACCGGCAATCCGTTTATCGAAGATTTGCTGACTGAACCTCTTGATATTGAGGACGGCATGTTGCGGTTGCCCGACCGGCCCGGCTTCGGAATCGAACTTAGCCTCGCAACGGTGAAGAGATTAGCACTGCCGCCGGATCAGACGATCCCTGACGGTAACTACTCTGATTTGATCTTTGGCCAGGAACATTGGAGCGTGCCCCCTCCGTACATGAGCCGCAGAGAGGAGGTCCCACAGCGTGGCCGCCACTAAGCTCCGCATCGCCATCGGTCAAATCTCGTCCGAGTCCAATCACTTCGTGTCGGCGCCCTGCGAACTGAGCATGTTCCGGCACACCGGGTACCTGCTCGAAGGCAACGACGTTTTTGATTTGAAAGGATCGGGCACGGAAGTTTCAGGAATGCTCGGTGTCTTGGCGGTTGCAAGCGACATCGAAGTGGTTCCGCTGCTCGCCGCGCGCGCCAATTCCTCTGGTCCGCTGTCGGAGGATTGTTACCGGTATCTCCGAAACGAGCTGATCGGACGTTTGCGGCATGCGCTGCCGGTAAAGGGTGTATTGTTGTCTCACCATGGCTCGATGGCCGCGAGGGGCGAAGATGATCCGGAAGGCGATATCGCGGAAGAGATCCGCCGGATGGTTGGACCGTCTGTGCCGATCATCATCACGCATGACCTGCACGCCAACGTGACTCGCAAGCGCGTCGAGGCTGCGAATGCCATTCTTGGTTACGAGCGTTATCCGCACGACGACGTATTTCAAACTGGCGAACGCGCCGCACGGTTGCTGCTCAGGACCATGCGCCGTGAAGCGAATCCTGTGATCGGGCATGCCAAGCTCCCGCTGCTCCTGACCGCCTTCAACGCTTCCACGGCGTGGGACACCCCCTACGCTCGGCTTATGCAGGCGGCGAAAGCCATGGAGAACGAGCGAGGAATATTGTCCACCTCAGTTTTCTTTGTCGGGTCCTACATCGATGTGCCCGATATTGGCTGCAATGCCCTGGTTGTCGCGGATGGGGACGCCGAGTTGGCGGTGCGCAGAGCGCGCGCCCTCGCCGAAATATTTTGGGACCGGCGCCGGGAATTCCAGGTGGAAACCTTGAGCGTGGCGGAAGCGGTGAGGCGTGGCCGAAGGCTGGAAGGTGGGCCTGTCCTGTTGCTCGATACAGCGGACACCACCGGCGGCGGCTCATCTGGCGACGGAATCGGGCTGGTCAAAGGCTTACTTGAGACTCAAGTTGGTGAGCGGTGCTTGGCAATGGTTGTTGATCCTGAAGCCGCGACAGCCTGCGCTCATGCCGGACTCGGCGCCGAGCTGAGGATTCACCTGGGTCATAAACTGGATCCTGTTTGGGGAAAGCCGATTCGTGTTACTGGACGAGTCGTGCGTCTTATCGATGGGCAATTTCAATACAGCGGGGGCATATTGGGTGGAAGATGGGCAACAATGGGATGCTCAGCGGTGTTCAAAATCGGTAGTATTGAAATCCTTATTCAAACTTACCCGACATACGATTGGGCGGATGAGCAATATCGCGCTGCTGGTTTAGATCCACACACCGCAAAGTTCGTGGGCGTTAAGAATATGATGAATTTCCGGTTCGGCTACCGCAATATTATGAAGGGTTTTTATGTTTTGAACTTGGCCGGGCCAACGCCTCCTGATATGAGCATGCTGCCCTTCAAACGGGTGCAGAGACCGGTCTTCCCGCTGGACAACGGCCTTAAGGAAGTGGCGGCGCGAGTTTCAACCTCGCGCCCGTTGTTCGGGTAGGAGAACACATCCCTGGAAGAGCCGCCCAATGAACGACCTCATTATTGACGCACACCAGCACTATTGGCAACTCGGCCGGTTCGATTACTTCTGGATGACGCCCGAACGCCAGGCGTTAAAACGCGATTTCCTGCCGGGCGATCTCGCACCGCTTCTTAGCCAAAACGGTGTAAGCCAGACGATAGCGGTCCAAGCGCACGCCTCCCACGCCGAATCATACTGGCTGCTGGAATTGGCTGACGCGTACGAATTCATATCGGGAGTGGTCGGCTGGACGGACCTCATGAGTGCGCAACTGGGTAAAGCGCTGGATGAGTTTCAAACACGTCCGAAGTTTAAGGGAATCCGCCATCCCTTGGAAGCCGAGCCGAACGATGCGTGGGTTGTACAGCCCCAGGTTCTCAAAGGCCTGAAAGAGCTGGAAAGACGTGGTATTCCATTCGATCTGGTGATTTTTCCTCGGCACCTTCCATACCTTCCACAGATTCGCGAGGAATGTCCAAATCTGAAGCTGATCATCAACCATCTTGCGAAACCGAGAATTGCTTCCCGGCAATTCGAAGGTTGGGCACGAGAGATCGAAAAGGTTGCGAGGCTCCCAGGAGTATGGTGCAAGCTCTCGGGAATGGTTACGGAAGCTGACCATCACGATTGGAGCACGGAGGACCTGCGGCCCTACGTCAAACATGTAGTGAGCCAGTTTGGTGATGACCGCGTCATGTTCGGTAGTGATTGGCCTGTGTGTGTACTCGCTGCGTCGTACCAGCAGGTGGTGGATAGCTTGCGCCAGGCGCTAGGCTCGCCGGGAGAAGTTGCCCTGGCAAAACTTTGGGGCCGTAATGCGTCTGAAGTTTACCGGCTTGAGAACGAGTCGATTTCTCATTCGACAAAGGGGGTGATCGCGTGATGCCAAACGATGGATATTTCCGGCGTCTCTCCCAACAGACGCGCACCGAATTCTGGATTAATAATCCGACCTTAGCGGAGGCGGAGGCGGCGCTTGCGGCGGGAGCTCTGTGTGCGACGACCAATCCTACCTATCCGGCGCGTTTGCTGAAGGAGGAGCCGGAGTATTGCACACAAGTAATTGATTCGGGGATTGCCGAATGTGACGATGACGGGCAGGTTGCGGATTTCCTGTATCAAAAGGCCGTAGCGCGCCTGCAGGCACTCTTCTACCCAATCTACACGCGGACCGAGGGAAGACACGGCTACGTTGCCATTCAGGGAGATCCGCGCGTAAACACCGATGCCGCTGCGATTCTGGCGAGCGCGGTTCGGTATCGGCAACTCGGTGAAAACATCATTATCAAGGTACCGGCCTGGCCGGCAGGCGCCACGGCTCTCGACGAACTGGTCGAGATGGAGGTTCCGACAATCGCAACGTTGGGTTTCTCTGTTGATCAGGCTGTGTACGTGGCGGAAGTTTACCGGCGCGCCCTCACGCGATCGAAGACGCGGCCGGTCTGCTACGTCACTTTCATCGCCGGTGTTCTCGATACACACCTTTCCGAGCAGTCCGCCCGGTTGGGCAACGTCGTGCCGCCTGACGTAATTAAGCACGCCGGCTGCTCGGCCAGTCGCGTGGCATACAGGATTTATAAATCGCGCGGGTACGAAGCAGTTTTGCTCGGCGGCGGGGCGCGGGGACCGCATCATTTCACTGAGTTGGTCGGCGGAGATCTCGCGATTACGATCGGCTGGAATCTGGCTCGCCAAATTATCGAGGCCGATGGCCCCGTCGTGTCGCGAATCGATGCCGAAACACCACCGGAGGCTCTGTCAGTGCTTGAGAATCATCTCCCGGATTTTCGAAAGTCCTCTACCGAGCATTCTCTAGCGCTGCAAGAATTCCAGAACTTTGGTCCGGTAGCCGCTTTTCAAGCTACCTTCCTCGCGGGGATGGAGACAGTCTTACGCGCGATCGCAGCACGGCGAAAGACCAGGTGTCAAATACACAGGGGGGCAGTTGGGCATGCCAACATTTAAAACAAAGCTTCAGGCGGGTAAGCCATTTCTTGGCACTTTTTTGCAGATCCCGGCCGCAGATGTGGCGGAAATCATCGGGCGCGCGGGCTTCGACTGCGGCATTGTTGACACCGAACACGGCATGATGGGTACGGAGGGCGCTCTTGCCTTAGTGCGGGCCTGCGATATTGTGGGCATGAGTACGATCCTCCGCGTACCGAGCGTCGACCATCATCGCATCACGCAGGCGCTGGACTTCGGTGCGTCCGCGGTTATGGTGCCGAACGTCAAAAACCAGAAAGACGCAGAGATTGCGGTGGCGGCTGCGAAGTATCATCCAGACGGAAACCGCGGAGTCTGTCCCTTTGCCCGCGGTGCTGCTTACGACTCGGCACGTGATCCGGAATATTATCGGCGCTCCAATGCGGACACCGCTGTCGTGCTTCAAATCGAGGGGACCGAGGGAATCGCCAGCCTGGATCGTATACTTCAAGTTGCTAATATTGATTGCATCTTTGTGGGCCCGTTCGACCTTGCACAGTCGCTCGGCATTCCCGGCGAGGTAACCAACCCGCGCGTGGTGGATGCGCTGAAGGATATCGTCAGGCGCGCCGGGGGCAGAGGTATCGCCGTGGGCAACTTCTCGGTGACTCCGGAACAGGCCCACCGGGATATGAAAATCGGTGTGCGGTTCATTGCCTATGCTACCGACACGATGATCATCTCCAGGCAAATCCGAGAGCTTCGAGGCGCGATCATGAGTCCCTCAATGACCTAACATTGTGAAAGCTTAACAACAGTGCTGAAACGGGCAATTGCCTGCACAAGTCCGTTTCCATTCTTGCGAATTGGGCGGGGCACGATGGTTGTTTCGATCCTTTTCGGTTTGGCTCTCGTTATCGTTTCGGGGATGTTGATGGGCTGTTCGATACTCCCCATGAAATATGCGACTAAGTGGAAGTGGGAGAACATCTGGATGGCCTTCACGGGTTTGGCGCAGACAGTGCTCCCTCTGATCATGTTGGAATCTACCGTGCGCCGGCCGTGGCACGTTTATGGAACAGTAAGAACCTCTGCTTTGGTGAGTGCTCTGCTGCTCGGCTTTGGATGGGGTGTTGGTAACACGCTGTCCGGTATTGGATATACCATGTTAGGTATCGGACTAGGTACCTCCGTCGTATTGGGAGTGACGGCCGTGGTGGGTTCATTACTTCCGTTGGCGATTCTGTTCCCCGGGCGACTGTGGAGCTCCTCCATTGCCCCACTCTATATTGGGGTTGCCATCATGTTGGTTGGGCTGAGCATCAGCGCGAAGGCTGGGACTTGGCGCCAGGTGGCACGTGCGAAGAGTGACACAACTACCGCGGCAGACATCAAGGCATTCGGTAAGGGCGATATCCGGATTGGACTGATCGTTTGCATCGTCTCCGGGATTTTATCAGGGATGTTGAATTTGGCGCTGGTCTTTGGCGACGGCATCCGGATTTCCATGCTGAAGTCGGGCGCATCAAACTTTGCCGCCGTAAACGCACTCTGGTTGCCGGTGGAAGCGTCGGGCTTTCTGCCGACGCTTCTATACTGCATTTACCTTTTGAGGAGAGATAGTTCCTGGTCACTCTATTTTGTGGCGGGCTCGCACTGGTTGATCGCGTTAGTGATGGCCGGCTTCTTTATGGCAGGGCTGTCTTTGTACGGACTAGGCGCTGCCAAGCTGGGGGATCTGGGCGCCATTCTAGGATTCCCAGTATTCATGTCGACGGTTGTGATAACGGGGAATATTGCAGGATTGCTGACGGGTGAATGGCGAGGCTCTCCGCGGGCGGCCTATACCTGCGGCATCGCAGGGCTGGTGCTACTGATTCTCTCAATTGTTTGCATCGGAGTGAGTAAAGCTTCCACTGGTAGGTAGGCTTCAATCGTAATTCTCAGATGCTCCGAAGCCATCTTCTGAAGCCTCCAGCTTCGATCTGACCGCGGTTGCACACGTCGCACACAGGTTCTATTAACCCTGTTTAGGAGTAAGGATGGAGAACGACATCGAGCCTGCTGACGGGCGAATCAGTGGCCGCGGGACAGTCATTTCATAAGAGAAGAAACGCTGGGCTTTCATCACATAAGCAATCCCGTTTTTGCCGCGAACGGCTTACCACTCTCCGAGTGGAATCGATTGCTGGAGAGTTCTTTGCCGAAGACCGGATCAGAAACTGACCATCTGGAGATACTACCGCGGGGCATTCAGGCCACCACGGCTTAACCTCTCGGAGCCACTTCGCCAGTTTGGCCCGCAAGTCGCGTTCGCGACTGTATTCTCTCGATCCCAGTTGCTGGGCCAAGCCGGTCGTTCCGAATAGTGGCACCCGGGCCTGTCGCCCTGCTTCAAGGCTCAAGATCCTCCAAACCAGCCAGACATAAGGTCCCAAATACCGGGTGCATTGGCCAGGGCCGCTACCACTCGGCGCTCAATGGGAATCTTGTGGCGGTCGATTTCGCAGTGGAAGGCCTCGCTCAGGCTGACAGTATTGCGGGCTCTGCCGCCCTTAGGATTGAGGGATTTCTCCCCGCAGTACCAGATGTGCATGCGATCGAAGAAGTGGAAACGAGCTGAATCCAACACAACCGCTCTCTGCCGCTGCTCTTCTGTTCCAAAAAAGATGATTGCACCAAAGATAACGTTGGAACCTTGAACGACTCTGCGATAGTGATAACCGTTCTTGGGCAGATCGAAAAAGTCGAGTATCTGAGATGGACTGGAAAACGGACTACGCGGCTTCCTTGGAGAACTGCAAGGGTCGCTACCCAAACGGGAGTGAGACGGTCCTGGCTGAAGGGCAACCCGAAGCGAGGATGCCCGACGATATCGAGGGTGAACTTGCCGTTTCGGCGGGTGTGAGTCAGTTGATGCGCTGGGGGGGCGCCGTAAGGGAATGCCGCAAAGGATGAACGGGCGAGCGTGATAAGCAAG
>JASHTO010000224.1 GCA_030040515.1 Terriglobia bacterium | reverse complement strand
AGGATGCGGTCGCGCTCGCCTTCTTTCTTCTCAATCTCCTTCTGCGCATCATTTTCCGCGGCCTGGAGGGCGGGAACTTTAGTCCCGCCGACGTCTTGATTATCATTCCGGCGGTCACGCTGCTGATCGCCAAGGAGCTGGTCCATTACTTTTTCGGCACGAGGCCGGAGCCCGCCGCGGCGAACCAGGGACCGTGGGATTTTGTCCGTCCCTTTTGGGGAATCATCCGCGATTGGTTTCCCTTTCTGATCATTCTGCTGATGTACTACTCTCTCTGGGGTGATGCGACGCTTCTGATGGTCACGAGGGACCGCGACCCGATCTTGATCGCGCTCGACCAGCGGATTTTCGGATTTCAAGCCAGCATCGTGTTGCAGCGCATCATTTCCCCGGGATTGACCGCCTGGATGGCCTTCGCCTATTTCTTCCATATCATCAATATTCCCCTCGTCGCCTGCTTTCTCTACGTCCGGCGCGACCATGCGCGCTTTCGTGAGATGATGAGCGGACTGATGGTGGTCTCGTTCCTGGGGCTGCTCGGTTACCTGCTGGTCCCCGCCATCGGCCCGATGTACACGCTGCGCACGCAATATACGGTGCCGTTGCACCAGCCTATGTGGGTGTTCGATCGCGAGGTCGATTTCATGGATTTCGCCCGCATTCGCCGCGACGTTTTTCCCAGCATGCACGTGGCAATCTCCTTTCTCGTCTGGCTCTACGCCTACCGGAATTCCAAAAAGCTGTTTTGGATTCTCTCCCCCCTGATTCTCAGCCTGTGGCTCTCCACTCTCTACCTTCGCTACCATTACCTCGTCGATGTTGTAACCGGACTGCTTCTGGCGCCCGTCGCCTATTGGCTGGGTAACACTCTGTTCCGCAGTTTTGGTGAAATTCCCGTCTCCATCGCCGTCCCGCGCGGCCTTGCGGAACGGATTTCCGGGCCGGCGGTGGAAAGTTCGCGGGAGATGGAAGGGCGGCGGTGACGGAATTGCAGCCCATCGGTCGCCAGCGGCCGCCCAAGCCTCAAGTGACGGCGTGGCTGGTTGCCGTGCTTCTGCTGCTTTCCGTCATTCCTTACGTCAACACGCTGCAAAACGGCTTCGTCTATGACGACAACAACGAAGTTCTGACCAATCCTTACATCCGAAGTTTTGCCCGCGTGGGCGACATCTTCAGCACGCGCATTCTGGCCCACCTCGGCGCGCGCGGCGCCACCAACTACTATCGTCCCATCAGCATTTTCGGCTTCCTGATCTGTTACAAGCTGTTCGGATTGCTCCCCTACGGTTTCCACCTGGCGAATTTGCTGTTGAACGCGCTCATCGTGTGCGTAATTTTCGGGCTTACGCAGCGCCTTTTCCGCGATGAGTGGCTGGCCTTCGTGGCCGCCGCCATTTTCGCGTTGCATCCCATCCACACGGAGTCCGTGGCCTGGGTTTCCGGTGTAACCGACCTCGATCTGGCGCTTTTCTACGCGGCGGCCTTCTGGTTTTTCCTGGCGAGCGCCCAGCCGGGCGGGAAACGCTCCGAGTGGGCGCAATTGGGCATGGCGGCCAGCTTCGTCCTGGCGCTGCTTTCCAAGGAGCAGGCCGCTACGCTGCCGGTCGTTGCGATGATTTACGAGCACGCCTTTCGCGGGGACCGCGCCACCACCAGTACGCGCCAGAAGACCTCGCGCTACGCGTCGCTCTGGCTCTTGCTGGCGGCTTACATTCTGTTCCGGATTCGCTTCTTCGGGGCATTCGCGCCCGTGCAGTTGACACGGAATGTGACCTGGTATGAGGCGGTTCTTTCCGCGTTCCCTCTGGCCGGACTTTATGTGTGGAAGATGATTTGGCCGGTTCACCTGATCGCCTTTTATCCTTTTCACAAGAGCGTGACGCTGCTTGACGCGCGAGTCTGGGCCGGAGCGGCAGCCCTGGGGCTGTGCGGTGCGGCATTCGCGGCGCTCTGGGATCGCTATCGCCGTGTCTCATTCGGTTTGATTTGGTTCATCATCAACATTGCTCCCGTGCTGAATTCCCGCTGGCTGGGTCCCAATGTTTTCACGGAGCGGTATTTGTATCTTCCTTCCATGGGCCTCTGCTGGGTGGCGGCTTGGGGAGTGAAGCGAGTTGGGGAAAAGTGTGAAGCTCATCCGCGCGCCTGGCGAATCGGGTTCGCGACTTTTCTTGCGGCGCTCGCGGTGCTGGCGATGGCGCGAATTTTCCTGCGCAACCGCGATTGGCGCGACGACGAAACCTATTATCGCGTCACTTTGGCGGACGTGCCGGAAGCTGCCAGCCTGCGCTTGAACCTCGGCGCGGTATACTGGAATCGCGGGCTGCCGGAGGCGGCGGAGCGCGAGTGGAAGCAGGCGCTCGCCGTCACTCCGCAAAGCGCGCAGCTTTTGAATAACCTCGGGCTGGTGTGTGAAGGGAGGAAAGAGAACGAACGGGCCATGGACTTTTTCCAGCAGGCCATGCGCTTGCGGCCGAACTACGCGGACCCACACTTGAATCTGGGCCGCCTTTACGAGGCTGCCGGGAACACAGCCGAGGCGGAGCTGCAATTTCGAGCCGCCGTGGCTCTGGCGCCGTTGAGCGTAGGGGCAAGGAATGACCTGGGGGAGTTTTACCTTCGCACGGGGAATCTGACGGCGGCCGAAGCGCAGTTTCAGGCTTCAGCAGCAAGCATACCCAATGGGGAGGCCTTCGACGCGCTCGGAGAGATTGCCGTACGCCGCGGAGATCGCGCTGCTGCGGAAGCCGATTTCCGCCAGGCCGTGAATTTGGACGGATTCGATTTCAACGGGCGCTTCGGGCTCGCGGCGGTGTTCGCGGCGGAAGGGCGCAACGCCGAGGCGGCGGAGCAATATCGCGCCGGCCTGAGCGTCGACCCGCAAAATCAGCAGGCGAAAGCCGCGCTTGCCCGGCTGGCGGCGAGTTCATCTCATGTCAATGAGCAAAAGCCCTAAGTTGCCCAGGCAAAATAATGTGCACCATCCATGCCCAGTGGCGCGGGTAGCCACGGTCAGAGCCTTCCTGACCGTGGGCTCTTTAGACAAGCCCACGGTCAACTCAAAACGCGAGTTGACCGTGCCTACCCTGGTGCGCCACACAATTGAGCGCGTTATTTTGTGGGGCCAACTTAGTACCATCGAAAGCCCCCGAGGCCGCGGGTTGGGGAGGGAAGTGAAGGCTACAATCGGGAATTTGCTCGTAGCATTTGTCGCTTTCGTCCTGGCTTGTTCCTTGGCGCGAGGCAAAACGGCAGAGAATCCCGCCGATGCCGACGCCTACGTGCAGCAGTTCGAATCGAGCTATCGTGATGTAAAGAGCCTGCGCGCGGCATTCATTCAAACCTACACGCTGGGTGGAACGCCGCGCATTGAGAGTGGAAGTGTCTTCTTTGCGCGTGGCGGCCTGATGCGCTGGGATTACCTGCGGCCCATGGAAAAGCTGTTCGTCTCCGATGGCAAGGAAGTGCAGTTTTACGTTCCCGAGGAGCACCAACTTACGCGCACTCCCGTAAAATTGAGCGGCGATTATCGCATTCCATTTGAGCTGCTGCTCACCCGGCTGAACCTGAGGCGGGTTTTTGCGCGCGTGGAAATGGCCGATTCCGCGCTGGAACACGAACCCGGCGACCACGTTCTGCGGGGATTTCCCAAGAAGGAGTTTGCGGGAGATTACACCGACGTCCTGATCGAATTGAGCCCGCAATTTGATATACGCCGTTTGGTGGTGGATTATCCGGACCACGGGCGGATGGAGTTTGAATTCGAGCACATCGAGCGCAACCCGTCGTTTTCGCCCTCGCTCTTCGAGTTTCAGCCGCCCGCCGGCACGGAAATCATCAACCAGCGGTGATCAGGCGTTGAGGACATATTTCTCGATCGCGCAGGCCACGCCGCTTTCATCGCAGGGCGAGGTCACCTTCCAACCCGGCCGGTGAAGCCCCTGGATGTGGTTTCCCATCACCACGGGCAGACCCGCAAATTCCAGCATTTCCAGGTCATTGAAGTTATCGCCGATGGCCATGACGTGCCGGGCGGAGATGGCACACTGTTTGGCCCAGAATTTTAGCGCGTGCCCCTTCGAGCACCCGCGATTCATGATGTCAAAAAGCGAGATGTTGCGCGCCGGATACTTTGTCCAGGTGAACTGGACCGACGGCTCGGCGGGGGATTGGCGCAGCAGCGCTTCCGCGCCCTCGATGCGCGCCGGCGGGCCGCCAATCATGATCTGCACGGGGTCGGATTGAATCGCCTTCCGCAAGTCGGGAACAAGCAGCAGTTGGTCCAGGCTGGTTTTGAGGTACCAGCCGAGCGGACCCTCGGGGATCGCGCAATCCTCCATGGTCACCTGGCCGCGCCCGGGCTGATCGAAAATGGCAACCGTGTAGGGCCGATAGGCTTGGACGGTTTCCAGCACTTGCAGGGCGATATCACCCGGCAGAAAGTTTCGGTAAACGACTTCGCCCTGAGGTGTGCGGACCAGTGCTCCGTTCGAGGTGATGGTGGCGACGGGAAAGGGTATTTGCGCGACATAGGGCGCGGCCGCGCGAATCCGCCGGCCCGTCACAACGACCACTTGAACTCCGCGCTCCGACGCCGACGCGAGGGCCCGGCGGTCCTTCTCAGAAATTTCCGACTGGCTGTTGAGGAGTGTTCCGTCAAGGTCCAGGGCGATGAGGCGGATGGGCATGAATGGGATATTCTAACAGAAACGCCGTGCAGGAATGGTGAGTTGCAACCTCTACTTCTGCTAGACTCAATCTCCATGTCCTTCCTCACGCATCTGGAATGCCCGCGCTGCTTGAAGCACTATGCGGCAAATGAAGTCCACAACCTGTGCGCCTGCGGCTCAACGCTGTTTGCGCGATATGACTTGAAGCGGGCGCGGCTTACTCCGCCGGTGCCGAAGTCTCGTGCGCCTGACTTGTGGAGATACCGCGAAGTGCTGCCGGTCGAGAACGATGGGTCGATCATCTCCCTGGGCGAGGGTTTTACTCCGCTCTTTCATGCGCGCCGGCTGGGAGATCGGCTCGGCCTGCCCAATCTCTACTTGAAGGACGAATCGCAGAATCCCACCGGGTCGTTCAAGGCGCGAGGCATGGCCGTGGCGGTGAGCAAGGCGCACGAGCTGGGCATCCGCCGGCTGGCCGCCCCTTCGGCGGGAAACGCCGGCGGTGCCCTGGCGGCTTACTCGGCAAAGGCAGGGATGGAGGCTACGATCTTCATGCCGGAAGGCACGCCGCTCGCCAATCGCCTGGAATGCGCCCTGCACGGTGCGAAAACCACGCTCGTGGCGGGAAGCATCAAGGAGTGCGGCCGGGTGATGCGGGAGTCTTTGGCCGGCGGGGACTGGTTTGATTTATCCACCTTGCGGGAGCCCTATCGACTGGAAGGCAAGAAAACCATGGCTTACGAGGTTTTTGAGCAATTGGACGGCCGCTTGCCCGACGCCATGATTTATCCTACCGGTGGCGGCACCGGGCTGATCGGAATGTGGAAGGCTTTTGACGAAATGCAGGAGCTTGGCTGGATTGGCGAGCGCCGCCCGCGCATGTTCTCCGTCCAGGCCCAGGGATGCGCGCCCATGGTGCGAGCGTTCGCCACGGGAACGGAGGTGGCGGAGGAGTGGAAGAATCCGGCAACGCTGGCTTCCGGCCTTCGCGTGCCCGCCGCCATCGGTGATTTCCTCATTCTGCGCGCGGTGCGCAGCAGCCGCGGCGCAGCGCTGGCGGTTTCTGACGCGGACATGCTGCGGGCTGTGCGCGAAATTGCCGAAACCGAAGGATTGATCACATCGCCCGAGGGTGGGGCGACTCTCGTCGCGCTGAAGAAGCTGTTGGCCGATGGTTTTCTGGGTGGGCACGAGTCTGTTGTGCTCTTTCTCACCGCAACCGGGTACAAGTATACGGAGGCTCTCGAGCAACTGGTTTAGAAAACGCTATGGCCCAAACCCAACGTCTCTATTACACCGACAGTTACTTGAAGGAATTCACGGCGAGCATCCTGCGCACCGAAGATGACCCGCGGGGAGCGCGAGTCTATCTTGACCGAACGGCGTTTTATCCGGACTCGGGTGGGCAACCCTCGGACCACGGCGAATTGGCCGGCGTCCGATTGCTGGATGTTGTCGACGAGGGCGAAGAAGTCGCTCACCTTCTCGCGAGCCGGCTGGCTGGAGATGCCGTCCAGGGGAACATCGACTGGGCGCGAAGATTTGACCACATGCAACAGCACACGGGGCAGCACATTCTCTCCGCGGCGTTTGAACGATCCGCCGGTTACAAAACCGTGTCGTTTCACCTCGCTGCGGAGATCTCCACGATCGATCTGGATTCCGACCGCGTCGGCGCGCAGCAGATCGAAGCAGCGGAGGAGCTGGCGAACCGCGTGGTGTTTGAGAATCGCCCCGTGACGGTTTCGTTCCACGCCGCCGCGGAGGTCCAGAAACTGGATTTACGAAAGCCGACCGAACGCGAGGGTGAGGTTCGGCTGGTGGAGATTGAGGGGCTCGACCTTTCCGCCTGCGGAGGGACGCACGTCAGCCGCACGGGCGGGGTGGGAAACATCAACGTTCGCAAGGTGGAGCGAGCCAAGGGCCTGACGCGCGTGGAATTCGTGTGCGGCGGGCGCGCGTTGCGCAGGGCGCGGCAGGACTTCAGCATTTTGAGCGAGGCCGCGCGGGGATTTTCCACGGGACTCGAGAATGTTCCCGAGATGATTGCGAAACTGACGCAGGAGCTGCGCGAGGCTGGAAAATTGCAGCAAAAAATGTCAGAGGAACTGGCGGAATCGGAAGCCGCGCAGTTGTGGCAGCAGGCAACCGAGAAGAACGGGGCGCGCGTCGTTCGGCGCCTCTTTGAATCTGCTGAAAGCAAGCGCGCCAAGCTGACGGCGCACGCCATAAGCAAGCATGCGGGGGGCGTCGCGTTGATTGGAGTCAAGGGAACACCGGCGGCTTTATTCTTCGCGCAGGCGCCGGGAGGGAGAGCGAACCTGTCGGACGTCCTGAAGCAGACACTGGCGAAATTCGGTGGCAAGGGCGGGGGGAGCAGGGATTTCGCCCAAGGTGGCGGCCTGCCGGAGAATCAGATCGAATCTGCCCTGAGCTTTGCGGAGAGCCTGCTGTCTTGAAGCTTGGCGCTGCTTCGCCCGGCGTGTTATATTCTGAGGGGTTGCAAGGCAAGTGGGCGCGTAGCTCAGTTGGGAGAGCGCGGCGTTCGCAACGCTGAGGTCGAGGGTTCGAATCCCTTCGCGTCCACCAGGAATTTCTGCAGCCGCTCCCTTACGGTATAATTCCGGATTGCCGGCGGAGTCTGCAAGCCCCCCGCGGACAGGTCCGGCCGATTGCAAGTTCACCATGCAGTGCCCGAAATGTAAGACGGAAAATCCGGAGACCGCCACCTATTGCGTGCGCTGCCACACGCCGGTGAAGTATACCTGTCCATCCTGCAAGCATGTGCAAATCCAGGGCGGAACGTGCGAAAAATGCGGAGTGGATTTTGCCAAGTACGCGGCGATGCTGGTTTTTCAAGCCAAGGATACCGCCCAGGCCGAGCGCGCCAAGGCGCAGGGACGCGCCGCCGTCATAAAACAGATTCTCCTCCTCCCGATTACCGGCGGGCTTTCACTCATCAAATATTTTGTGGGAAGAAGTCGCGACAAGTAACCCCCTCCGCGGGCGCTGCGCGTGCGGAAGGGGCTTCCCTGTAACAGGCTGGAGACTTTACCTGGTCGTCTGGCTGGCGATATATCGCTTGGCCTTGGCCAGCAGTTCCTTGGCTTGCGGCATGCTGTCCAGCGCCTTGAGCACCAGGGGATCCCTGCTCAATTTAATCTTGTCGGCGTCGGGTATTCCGTAGATCATGGAGACCAACTGGTACTGGATGTGGTCTTTGATGAAATCGAGGTTGGCGGTCATCTCGACGTCGGAAAGAGAAACCTTGTCCCTTCCCAGAAACTGCTTGAAATCATCCAGCACGGCATCGGTGGTTTCAAAGTCTGTGGGTATGGTCTTGTGAACACCCAGATAGTATTTGGCGAAATCGAAGAAGACGTTGTGGTCAAGCAGCATCTCCTGCGCCGCAGGAATCTTGGGCTCGGGAACCTCGATGTCAGGAGTGATTCCGCCGCCGCCATAAACCTCGCGCCCCCCGTCGGTCAACCGGACCTCAGCGTGGGCGGGCTTGGTGAGCTCGGGGTGGTAGAAGTAATCGTAGAGTGAAACATTCTGATAATCGCGCTGGATCAAGCGTCCACTGGGAGTGTAATAGTGCGCAGTCGTGAGGGCGAGCCCGGTGTTCTCGCTCAACTGGTAGACGTTTTGGACCAGTCCCTTGCCGAAGCTGGGTTCACCGATCACCAGTGCGCGGTCATGATCCTGGAGCGCGCCGGTGACGATCTCTGACGCGCTCGCCGTCATGCGGTTGATCAGCACAACAATCGGAAACTCATTGCCGTCGTCACCGTGCGTGGCCCAATAGCGTTTTTCCGGGGAATGCCGCCCGGAATGGTAGACAATCAGTTGGTCCTTCTCCAAGAAGTGATCGGAAACTTCGACGGCCTCTGGCAAAACTCCCCCGGGGTTATCGCGCAAGTCCAATACCAGTCCTTGCAAACCTTTTTCGTTAAGATTGTGCAAGGTGTCCGTAAGCTCGTCATTGGTGTTTTCGTCAAACTTGAGGATGCGGATGTAGGCGATGTTCGGCCGAATCATGAAGGCGACATCCACGCTTTGCGGGGAAATTTCATCCCGAACGATATTCACTTCCAGCGGCTGGTCATAGCCTTCTCGGATTACGGTGACGTGGACCTTCGTGCCCTTAGGCCCCTTCAGCATTTCCGCCACTTGCGAAACGTTCAATCCGTCCGTGGACTTGTTATCCACCTTCGCCACAATATCACCGGGGCGCAGGCCGGCGCGAAAGGCGGGCGAACCCGGAATGGGCTTTGACACAATAGTCGTCAGCTTCCCCATCTTTCCGGGAACACTTCGGATCTCCATCCCCACGCCGTAATACTTCCCTTCCTGGTCCTCGCGCATCAGGGCGAAGGTGCGCGGATCAAAGAAATTCGAATGTGGATCCAGAGTTCGCAGGGCGCCGGGAATGGCCCCAATGGTGCTGTAGGGAGGGCCGTAAATGCTCTGGTCGGGGTCGATGGGGTCAGCGTAGTTCGATTCGACGATATTGTAGATGCGGGTAAAGGTGCTCAAGCTCGATTTGACGTCGGAATCGTCGCTGCCGGCGGTGGCTTCAACCTGGCGTCCGTACAATGCGCCCAGGAGTCCACACAGGACTACCGTCGATAAGATAAACCAAGCCACGCGCCGTGCTTGTTTCATGGATTTGCAGCTCCTCACCCTGCTTGCTCAGTATAGCATAGGAACGCCACCTCAAACGAAGCATGACCTCCTGGGGCAGCCGTCATTTGCTGTAGCGGCGCTCTGCGAGCGCCGTTCGGCGGTCATAGGCCGCCGCTACAATCGCCCAAATGCCCATTACCCTTCCTATCCTCCACTCAGATGCAAATCTCAGGGCTAAGGTTCGATGTGGTTCGCCTTGACAACCTTCCGGGGTTTACCTATCATCGCATTGGAGGCGCACTTTGTTTGGCGGCGGGCTCGAAATCGGTTTCATCCTGTTTATTGCCTTCCTGCTCTTTGGACCCAAGAAAGTGCCGGAAATTGCCCGGGTCTTGGGTAAGGGCATGGCCGAGCTGCGCCGCGCGTCCAACGAACTGAAAAATTCACTGGAAGAGGAAATCAGGAATATGGACCGCTTGCCCGAGGGCGGGTCCGAAACGGCCTCCAGCTATGGGCACCACGATTCAGAACCCGCCCCCGAAGACACCCGACCCCGATCCTGAGGAAGCGGAACTGAGCGGCAAGCAGATGTCGTTCCTCGAGCACCTTGAGGAACTCAGGGTCAGGCTCCTCCGCAGTATTTATGCCATCGTCATCGGCAGCGCCGTCTGCTTCTATTTTCACAACCAGCTCTATCAAATCCTGGCCAAGCCACTTACCGATTCGTTGATCGCCCTTCACCAGGACCCGCATCTCGTCTACGTCAATCCGGTCGACCCCTTCAACCTTTTTATCAAGATCTCCATCATGTGTGGAATTTTCCTCGCCTCCCCCTACGTTCTCCTTCAGCTTTGGCTGTTCGTGTCTCCCGGACTTTACCGCAATGAGAAGAAATACATCTGGCCCTTTGTCCTGCTCACCAGCGGCCTGTTCATTACGGGTGGGGTTTTTGCCTACCTGCTGGCCCTGCCCAAGGTGTTTCACTTTCTGCTGGAATTCGGCGGCCAGTTCAAGTCGATGGTGGAAATCAACGAGTACTGGGACCTGGCGATTTCCATTGTGGTGTGGGTGGGCATCGTGTTCGAGTTGCCGGTGGTGATTATGCTGCTGTCTATTTTCGGAATTATCACCCCCAAGTTTTTACTGAAACACTATCGCATTGCCGTCCTGGTGACGGCAGTTGTGGCCGCTGCTGTGGTTCCCTCGAATGACCTGGCAAGCATCTTCATCATCTGGGTTCCCCTGGTGGGCCTCTATTTCATCAGCATCGGACTCTCCTGGCTCGTTTGGGTGAAGAAGAAGCGGAAGTTGAAAAATGCCGAGGCCTGAGTTTCAGAAAAATTGGGCGGCGCTTGGGGCAGGATGGCTCCTGCTCTTGCTCGTCGCGCCCCTGTGTTTGCGCGCGGAGGGCCAAGCCGGGAATTTTGACGGCGAGCGGGCCTTTGCGGACCTGAAGCACCTGGTGGATTACGGTCCCCGCCCTTCGGGCTCGGCGGCTCTCAGCGAGGAGCGCCTGTGGATTGAAGCGCAGTTGAAGCAG
>JASHTO010000223.1 GCA_030040515.1 Terriglobia bacterium | reverse complement strand
AGCGCAGCGCGGCCTCCGTTGGGCCTGCCCTCCGCTGCGCCCTAAGCGCTCCGCCCTTCGGGCTCCGCAGGGCTCCGCTCCGGGCAGGCCCAACGGAAAAGCAAAAACCAGAACCAGAGAGGAAAAACACAAACCAAACGAAAAGGGGACACTTCTAATGAGCTAAGAAAGGGGACATTTCTAAAGAGCTTTGACAGCTCAAGGCGCCGGTGCTTGACACTCCCAGTCGCCCGCCTTATACTTTGGTCCGACGAATTTTGATTGAGTAACTTGCCGGGAATCCCAAAGCTATGCCAGGTCCGTAGCCTGGACGTTGGTGTTCGGTAGGGTGGCAGTTGCGAAAACCAGCGCCAGGGAACACAGGGTGCTATCTTAAGTCCCCGGGGCTGCCATGAGCTGAGGGTGACCATAGATCATCTCAAGCGGTACCATTGTACTGTTTCCCTCAGGTATCGGCCATATTAATCTGGGCTGTTCGCGCTCGGTGAACGAAAGGTTCGGCCAAGCAGGGGGTTCAGACATACCTCCATTAATAAGGAAGTTTTAAGGAGGGAGTGAGGTGGGGTCAGTGTTGCAGTTTCGGTTGAGCGATGAAGAGAGCAAATTGAATGGGGTTTTGGCGTTCGGCGCCGCGATTTTCATGCTGGCTACCTTCAATCCGGTTTTCGCGCAACAATCCCCACCCGTTCCTTCCGCGGCGACAGATTCAAAGGGAACCAGCCCGGTGGTCCCAGCCGCCAGTCCCTTGGGATCTTCCAGCGCCGATTATGTGGTGAGCCCTGACGACCTTTTGGACATTTATGTCATGGATGTCCCGGAAATCAGCCGCACTTACCGGGTGAGTTCGGACGGCATGCTGGCCTTACCGCTGCTGACCGAACCGCTGCAAGCGGCCGGCCTGACCCTCGATCAACTTTCTCATGTCATTGCAAGCAAGTTTCACGATTCCGGCATGCTCACCAATGCGCAAGTCACGGTTTCAGTCATAGAAACCCGGTTGCATTCAGTCCTGATTTCGGGGGAAGTCAAAGATCCGCAGGTTTTCCCGGTTTTTGGCCCAACAAGGTTGCTGGATATCCTTGTCAAGGCAGGAGGGCTGACGGACAACGCCGGGAATGACGCAATTATCATGCGCGGGGATATCGGAGCGCGTGCCGACCTGGCTGAAGATGCCCAATTGAATGTCCCCAACGACAAAATGAGGGGGCAGAGTTTCACATTGAACATCCGAAAGCTTGTGGAAACCGGCAACGACGCAAGCAACATCCTTCTTTACCCCGGCGATCGAGTTACTATCCCGCGCGCGCAGCTTTTCTACGTCCTGGGTGCCGTGAACCGTCCGGGTGGATACGTCCTGGACGAAGCCCGACAGCATGTGACGGTGCTGAAGGCGTTGGCATTGGCCGGTGATGTGAACAACATTGCGAAAAGGAAGCACATCACCATCCTGCGGCGGAAACCCGGAGCCCCCGACGAGAATCGGGAGGAGATTCCCGTTGATATCAAGGCGATGGTGAAAGGGGAAACCCCCGACGTCAGGATGATTGCTGACGACATCCTTTTCGTTCCGGAAAGCGGCCGGCTCAAGGCTTGGCATGCATCAGTAAACTCAGCCGTTGCGGTGGTCACCACCGGCGGGGCTGCCTTAATGGTTTACCACTAGGAATTTCAGTCCCGCGGGAAATCGCAAAATCCGGTCTCACAGGGGGAACTTGAAATTGTCCGAAGAGAGCTCCATATCGCCCGTTGAACGTCCGTTGCCGCAGCGGATCAACGGCTTTACCCCGGCCACCCTCGAGATCGAGGCGCAGGGGGGGGAACCCCACATCACTTTTGCGTCCTTCTGGGACATCCTGGTAAAGCGCATGGGGACCATCGTTGCCGCCATGGTGGTGGTGGCCGTCCTGGCGGCAATTTACAGCTTCAAGATGACGCCCGTGTATGAGGCGACGGCAAGCATCGAGGTGGAAACCGATTATCCCCAACTTTCGAGCCTCAACACCGTTTACAACCAGACCCCCATTGAGGATTACTCCTTTCTGACCACGCAGATGCGTGTGCTACAAAGCGACAACCTGGCCTGGACGACGATGGAGCAATTAGGGTTGGACCGCGTTGCGCCACCCCCGGGCACGGCCAACGGCGCCGGCCAATCCGCTACGCAAATCGCCGGCGCGCGCAAAACCGCCATGATTGAAGATTTCAAGGCTGGGACTCGCGTTGAGCAGGAGAAAGATACGCGCATTATCTCGGTGAGTTATGAGAGCGGGAACCCCGAACTGGCCGCCAATATTGTCAATCACCTTATCAACAATTATATCGAGTTCAGCATTCAGTCGAGATACGACTTTACCCGCCGGGCTTCCAACGTTATGGAGCAGCAATTGCAGGACTTGAAGGCACGGATGGAAAAATCCCAACAAGCATTAATCGACTATGAGCGCCGCAACCTGATCGTCAACATCGGTGACAAGCAGACCATTGACGACCAGAAGCTGGATCAACTCAACCGTGACCTTGCCGCCGCTGAGAGCGACCGTATTCAGAAGGAATCTCTGTACGAGCTGGCCAAGGATAATCAAGGCCAGGTAGGGGTGATCATGCAGGATCCTGTCCTCCTGCACCTGGAGGAGAAATACGCCGACGCCAAGGCCGAATACGCTGATGCTCTGGCTCAATACGGCCCGAAATTCCCCAAGGTCACCCGCTTGCGCGACCAGGTTGCGCAGGTGCAGGCCCTGATGGATGACGATCACAAGAGGGCGCTGGCAAAAATCCACAACGATTATCTCGCCGCGGAAACCCGGGAGAAGCTGCTCCAGGACGCTTTGACGGAGGAGAACGAACAAGTCAGCGCCCTCAGCCAGCACATGATCGACCACAACATTTTGCGACGTGATTTCGAAATCAACCAGCAACTATACCAAACCCTGTTGGAGCGCCTGAAAGATGCTACGCTCTCTGCCACTTTGCAGGCCCCTAACGTGCACGTTATCGATCAGGCCACTCCTCCGCTTCATCCCATCCGCCCCAACCGCAAGCGCAATGTCGCCGTGGGGATGATTATCGGGCTGATTCTGGGGATCACGCTGGGCTTCGTGCAGGAAGCTCTGGACAGCTCCGTGAGGACCACGGAGGAGGCCGAAAGGCTGGTGAACGCGCCGGCTCTGGCGGTGATTCCTTCGGAAGGAGAGGGACGCCGTCGGGAATCGCTTGCCGCCGGGCGGGCTCTGGGCGCCGGCGGTGGGGACGGGGTGGGATTGGCGGTCCTGAAGCGGCCTTCCTCGGTCTTGGCGGAATCGTTCCGCAGCCTGCGAACTTCCGTGCTGCTTTCCACTGCCCCGCGGCCGCCGCAGAGCATGCTGGTCACCAGTCCGCAAGTGGGGGAAGGGAAGACATCCATCGCCTCCAACCTGGCCATGTCTTTTGCTCAAAGGGGGGGTGCGGTATTAATTGTGGATGCTGACCTGCGCCGCCCCTGCATTGCCAAGACCATGGGGCTCCCCAACGAAAAAGGTTTGAGCAGCTTCCTGACCGGCGCCCACTCGCTCGATGAAGTTTTGATCCAATACGACCGAGTCTCGAATCTCTGGGTTTTGCCTGCGGGTCCACGGCCGCCCGACCCCGCCGAATTGCTCTCCTCGCATATGATGGAAGCGACACTGAAGGAGCTGCTCAAGCGGTTTACGCACGTGGTCATTGATTCCCCTCCGCTACTCCTGGTTACGGATGCTGTGGTTCTCTCTGCCATGGTGGATGGTGTCATTCTGGTGGTATCCAGTGGAGCGACCACGCGCGGGGCACTTAGCCGGGCCCATAAAATCCTCGAGAACGCCGGTTCGCGCGTTTTGGGGATGGTCCTGAACAAGGTGGACATGCGCTTCGACACGTACTACGGCTATTACTACGGTCCATACCATCAGGGTTATTACGATGATGTGACGGTGTCGGGTCCAACGCATTCGCCGGGGGGAAGTCACGTGAGGAGCGATTCTCCCCCCAAGCCCTAAGCATCAGGATAACTCTCGAAATGAGGCAATATTCCAACCCTGACCTTTCTGGCGAGAGGGAGTCGATCTCGTGTAATTCCAAAGATCCCGGGGAATGGTCGCTGCGCCCCGGCTGGCGAGCCGCGCTCTTCCTGATTTCGATCCTGGCCGGAAGCGTGTGGCTGGCGCGTGAGGCGATCCGCGTGGCGAGCGTCACGTACGAAATTGACAGCCTCTCCGTCTCCGACCTCCAACGAGCCCTCCAACGTGACCCGGGAAATCCCGAATTGCTCCGCCGCCTGGGTTGGGTTTATGCCTACAACCCCACCAGCATTGACTTGGAGCAGGCAATAAAGTATTTCCGACAGGCCGTCGAACTCAGTCCAGGCCGCTGGGATTTTTGGATGGAGCTGGGAACAACCTGCGATTTTGTAGGTGACACCACATGTTCCGATGAAGCCTTCGAGCGCGCCGCTCCCCTTAATCCCATGATGCCCGGCCTGATGTGGTCGGTGGGAAATCATTACCTATTGACCAATCGTCCTGAAAAGGCCTTTCCATATTTCCGCAAACTCCTGGCCATGGATCCGGAATATCGCGATTCCACTTACCGGCTGTGCCTGCGCGCGACCCAGAACCCGCAGGCGATCTTTCGCGAGGTAGTCCCGCAAGGCAAGGATTCGCTCCCAAGATTCGCATTCCTGATGCAATTGGCCGCGAACGGTGACTACGGGGGCGCGATGGGCGTTTGGCAGCAGATGGTGTCCGGTCCTGACCGCACCCCAGGCCTTACGAGGGTGAAGCTTTTCCTGGACTTTCTTCTCGACCACGATCGAATCGGGGATGCGAGCAAAGTGTGGGACGACCTTCAAGTGGCGGGAGTTATTCCGCCGGCTCCCCTCCCAACCGCCAACCTTTTGTATGACGGGAACTTCGAGGGGCCACTTCTCAACACCGGATTCGACTGGCGCAAGGACGAATCCCCGGACCTGGTTTTTGATTTTGCCGACCCCACGGGCTATAAGGGCGGCAAATGCCTGCGAATCGATTTCGCCGTCGGCCGGAATTTGGATTATGACCTGCTGAATCAGATCGTTCGCATCAAGCCCAATACCCAGTACCAGTTGACCGCTTACGTGAAATCCGACAACCTCACGTCTGACAGCGGGCCGCGGCTGCGGGTGACCGAATTGGGATGCGATGATTGCCTGCCCCGCACCAGCGATCCCACCGTGGGAACTACTCCCTGGCATCCCGTCGATGTGGACTTCCTGACCCACCCGCAGATCGAAGCGGTGAAAATTTCCTTTTGGCGCCCGCAGAATCAACCTTACCCGAGTGACATCACCGGCACGGTCTGGCTGGATGAAGTCAATCTTCGCACCGTTGAAAACTCTGCCGGCGAATTGAACCGAGCGAGGCCCCGGTGAATTCCTCAGCCGCCACACCATACTCCATGACCGCTAACGGGACCCTTTCGGGCAGCGAGGGTCGGGGTCTTTCCTCGCCACTTCTCACTGCGGCGCGGGGCCTTCTGGTCGCAACAATCTGCGCCGCCCCCTGGGCATTTGGGGCTGTACAACCCTGGGCGTGGGGAGGCCTTCTGGTGCTCGCCATGCTCGCACTGATTCTTTGGGCTGTGGGTTCTGCCCATTGTGGCGTCTTGAGATTGGCATGGTCGCCGCTCTATGTTCCTTTTCTTGCTTTCCTGATTCTGGCCTCGTGGCAATTGTTCGAGGGCCTCACGATTGACCGCGTGGCCACTCGCGAGGCAGTGCTGAAGATCGTTACCAATCTGATTTTTTTCTTCCTGGCGGGACAACTAATCAGCCGGCGCGGCAATGGCAAGGCGCTCGAAAGGCTCGGAATCGTCGCCCTGCTGCTGGCCTTTGCCCTATGCCTCCTGGCTCTGGCGCAGAATCTTTCCGGGCCGAGCTTGCGGATGATCTATTGGACATTCGCCGTCCCCGTCCGTCCTTTTGGACCTTATGTCAACCACAATGATTACGCCGGATTGATGGAATTGCTCCTCCCCATTTCCGTAACCTATATCCTATCGCGCTCAATGAATCCGATTCTGCGAATCTTGCTTTGGTGCGGGGTGGGACTGGTTGTTTCCTCCGTTTGGGTGTCGGGGTCGCGCGGCGGGACTGTCGCGCTGGTGATCGAAGGCATTGTACTGGCACTGGTTTTGATGGGACCCCGGCCGCAAGGCGTCTCCCTACGTTCCCTCGCGGTGTTAGGGGCAATCATACTGGTTTCCGCCGGTACATTTTACTGGCTGGCGAGCACCGGTCGAGTTGTTGAAAACGCCTGGACGGTTTTTGAGCCTGGTCGTCCCCTCGAGGTTACGCTCGGCGACCGATTCCAATTGTGGACGGATACCCTTCACATGATTCGAACGCATCCCTGGACGGGCATCGGTGTGGGTTGTTTCGAAGATGTCATTCCCCATTATTTGACCTTTCCCACGGATTTGCACTGGACCCATGCGCATGACGACCTGCTGGAAGCCGTGGCGGAAACCGGAATCCCCGGCGGGGCGCTGATCCTCATGGCGATTGCGTTGTTTATTCGCTCCTCGCTTCGCGACCTGGGAAGACGCCTCCGGCGCGGGTGGGGATGGATTCAATTAGGCGCCGCGATAAGCGCCGTGGGAATGCTCTGCCACAGTTTTGTCGATTTCAACTTGCGCGTTCCCGCCAACGCTGCGTGGTTTGTGGTGTGTCTGGCGGTTGCGACGCACACGCGCCCGGTTCGTGAGAACGCCGTGAGATCTTCCTGGGAATCGCCAGCGGATCGAAACGCCGGACCCCTCTCAGACGAATCCCCTGCGCGGGTGTAAGGCCGCGCCGCGGACGGCGGGCTGAAAGCTTAAGGGGCATTTCAGGTTTGAAATGAAACTATTGGTCACAGGCGGCGCGGGATTTATCGGTTCAAATTTCATTCGCTACATTTTGGCCTGTCACCGCGGGGATTCCATCGTGAACCTGGACAAGCTCACTTACTCCGGGAATCTCCAAACCTTGCGCGACATGGAAAACGACCGGCGCTATGCCTTTGTGCGTGGTGACATCGGCGATCGCTCCAAAGTCCGGAAGATTCTCGCCGCCGGGTTCGACGCCATCGTGCATTTTGCCGCCGAAACGCATGTGGACCGCAGCATTCTGAACGGTTCGGCATTCATCCAGACCAACGTTTTGGGAACTCAATGTCTGATGGATGCCGCGCGGGAGGCCGGAATCAAGCGCTTCGTGCTGGTGAGCACCGACGAGGTTTATGGCAGCGCGCCAGCGGGAAAAAAGTTCACGGAGGAATCGCCGCTGGCTCCCAACAGTCCTTATGCCGCCAGCAAGGCGGGCGGGGACCTTTGGGCGCGCGCCCACTTTCGCACTTTTCGATTCCCGGTTATCATTACGCGATGCACCAACAACTACGGCCCTTATCAGTACCCGGAAAAATTCATACCCCTTATGCTCACTCGCGCCGCGAAGGGACAGAGCATTCCCGTGTATGGCGACGGCATGCAGGTGAGAGATTGGATTTGGGTTAAGGATCATTGCGCGGGTCTGGATGCGGCTTTGCGTAAAGGCCGCGAGGGAGAAACCTACAATTTTGGAGCCGGCAACGAGTGGCCCAATCTGGAAATTGCCCGGCACCTTCTGCGATTGCTGGGAAAGCCCGAATCCTTGCTGGAGTTTGTTCAGGACCGTCCGGGCCACGACCGGCGCTATGCCCTGGACAGCGAAAAGGCCCACCGCGAACTGGGTTGGACGCCCGAGACTGGTCTGGAAGAGGGATTGAAACAAACCGTGGATTGGTATGCCCAGAATGCGGATTGGGTGCGGCACGTGGAGTCGCGCGGCTATCGCGCGTACTATCGCAAACAATACGACCGCCGGGACTTGACGCTGGCAAAGGCTCTCGCGCACGGGGGCAGGAAGTAGTGGGAGTGACGGGAATATGACCACCACAACCTCCAAATTGGTTGCCGAACGCGCAGGCACTCGATTGGTGATCCTCCATCATCCTCAGGCCGGCTGCGGCGACATCATCACCAGCACGTCCGCCCCGCAATTGATTCAAGGAGTCGAGGTGGAACCGCTGGTCCAGTTCCCCGACGATCGCGGCTGCTTCGCGGAACTTTTCCGCTTCGGCGAGCCCGGGTTGGCGCGCGATTTCAATTCCGCTACGGGCAGTCGAATCCAGGTTTCGTTTACGATTTCCTATCCCGGCGTCATCAAGGCGATACATTACCATTTCGAGCAGACGGATCTGTGGGCGCCGCTGGCCGGAATGTTGAAGGTCATTTTGTGCGATCTACGCGAGTCGTCGCCCACGTGCGGCGGGTTGAACACGCTTTTCATCGGCACCATGCGCCCCTGGAAGTTGCGGATTCCTCCGGGCGTTGGACATGGCTACAAAGTGGTAGGACGTGATTCTGCCACGTTGATTTACGCCACTAATCGCACGCACAATCCGCAGGATGAGGGTCGCATTCCCTATGACGATCCGGGGATAAATTATGATTGGGTAGCCCGTCCCAGGTAGAGTATTCGACATTTAAAGGTTGAATTTGCGGTTCTGAGGAAGCATTGCAGGCAGTTGGAAGGGGAGGACGTTTGAAGGATGTCGTCGTCATCGGAGGTGGGCCTGCCGGAATCCACGCGGCATGGCTGCTGGCGCGGGCGGGCATCGGCGTGGTGTTGCTTGAAGCGCAAAGCCGCGTGGGTGAAAGAGCCATCTGCTCAGGGGTGGTGGGCGATGAGGCATTCGCACGCTTCGATCTTCCCACTCATCCCATTTTGTCGGAGATTCGGTGCATTCAGGCTGTCTCGCCCGGAGGCCGGAAGCTCGAGCACCGCGCCGACGCCCCGCTTGCCCAGGTGATCGACAAGGGCGAGTTCAACCGTGCCCTTGCACGTCGCGCCATCGATGCCGGAGTGGAATTCAAACTTGGCTGCTGGGTGAATTCTCTGGGCGTTGACCGGAACTCCGTGGAAGTGAGCTATCGTTCTGCCAAAAACGGGCCGGCCCGGCTCCGGGCGCAGGTGGCCGTCATCACTACCGGGGTGAACGGTTCGCTGAACCAGACCCTGGGCCTGGCCCGGCCGCGGCAGTTCTTGCGCGCACTCCAGGCGGAGGTGACCCTGCCGCCCAACGGCCACGGCAATGCCACGCGAGTTTTTGTGGGCCAGGGCGTTGCGCCGGGAGCTTTCGGTTGGGAAATTCCCTTGGGCGCCAATCGTTGGCGCGTAGGGCTGATGACGGACCAGAATCCCGCGCCCTATTTCGCCAAGCTGCTTGCCCGCGTCGCCCCGCAGATGGACATTTCCACCCTGCGAATCGACCGGAAGGGAATTGCCCAGGCTCCGGAGGGCCAATGCGTGGCCGAGCGCGTTATCGCCGCGGGCGAAGCGGCGGGACACATCAAAACCACCACGGGCGGGGGAATTTACTACGGTCTCCTTTCCTCTGAGCTCGCCGCCGACGTGCTGATTCGCGCTTTCCGCAACAGCAATTTCAGCGTGCGTTCACTCGGTGAATTCGAGCGTTACTGGCGATCCACCTTCGGCAGTGAGTTGCTGGTGGGTTATTTTGCCCGCAAACTCATCCGCAAGCTGAGCGATGGTAAACTGGATGATTTCTTTGACGCGGCCAACGTCACCAATCTGCTTCCCCGGTTGAATGGCCGCTTGAATTTCGATTGGCATCACCGAGCCCTGCTGGGCACGCTGCGGGCCCTGCTCACGCTGCCGGGCGGGGTTGGGAATATATGTTGAAGCGCGCATTTGACATTGCGCTTTCGGGCCTCGGCCTGATTCTCTCCTCTCCGCTCTGGGCCGCGATTGCCCTGGCCATCAAGATCGAAGACGGGGGGCCGGTTTTCTACGGCCAGCCGCGCGTGGGGAAGGGCAGCAGGGAATTCCGCAGCGTCAAGTTCCGCTCCATGGTTCCCGATTCGGATGTCAAGTGGGGCGCCGTGCCGGCGAAGGAAGGCGACCCCCGCATCACACGCGTGGGCCGCATTTTGCGCGCCACAGCCATGGACGAGCTGCCGCAACTCTGGAACATTTTCCGCGGCGACATGAGTTTTGTCGGTCCGCGGCCGGAGTGGACCGAGCTGGTGAAGAAATTCCGCGAGGAAATCCCCGGCTTCGATCGCCGCCACACCGTCACGCCCGGGCTCACCGGAATCGCCCAGGTGTACGGCCACAGCGAATTGCCGCGCCGCCAGAAACTACGTTACGACCTGCTCTACATCAAACGGCGAAGCTTCTGGCTCGACCTGCGAATTGTCTTCGTCTCCTTCCTCGTGACTTTCACGGGAAAATGGGAAGAGCGCTCTGCCAAACTGCCGCGACTGCTCAGCGGAAGGCGCGCTTCGGGAGGCCGTGTGGCCCCGGCGGCACGGGGGTGAAAACACCATTGCTCGCACCCGATCTCAAGCAGGACGCGCCAACCATGACCGAGCAGTCCGCGTTCCCGCCTTGCACGGAGGTCCTGGGTGCTCCCGTCCACATCATCGACATTGAAAACGTCTTGCGTCTGATGGAGCAGTGGATTCGCGAACGGGGGTGCCCCCGATGGATTGCCGTGACGGGTTCCCACGGAGCGCTGGAGGCGCACAAACGTGCCGATTTCCGCGCGATTCTCCGCACCGCAGATCTATCCGTACCCGACGGCCGCTGGGCCGCGCGCGTGGCGGCGACGAAAATGTCCTGCCCCACCCATCAGGTGCGTGGCGCGGACCTGGTGTCAGCGTTTTGCGCGCTGGCCATCAAGAAAGGATTCACGAATTACTTTTACGGCGATACGGATGAAACTCTGGCCCTGGCGAGCGCGCGCCTGAAGCAACAGCATCCGGGGCTGAAGATTGCCGGCGCATACTCTCCGCCTTTCCGCGAGCTGACTGCCGACGAAGATTCGCAGATCGTCGAGATGATCAACCAGGCCAACCCCGACGTCCTTTGGGTGGCGCTGGGCCTGCCCAAGCAGGAACGGTGGATCGCGAGCCACCGCGACCGGCTAACGGTTCCCGTGATCGTGGCCATCGGGGCGGCCATGAAATTTCACAGCGGGAAAGTAAAGCCGGCCCCTCGCTGGGCGAGCCGGGTCGGATTCGAATGGCTTTGGCGGCTCCTGAATGAGCCCCGAACGGTTTGGAAAAGAGCCCTCATCTACGGCCCGCAATTTACGGCCCTCTCTTTGCTTGAACTGCGACGGTACAAGAAACGTTCGCGGTGAGCGCGCCAGTGGTGGGTCAGTTTGAAATACCGGAGTAGGGGCACCCCTTGCGGGTGCCCTGGATTGAAGGGCAGGGACAAGCCCTGCCCCTACGGAATTCAAACTGACCCGCTATCAGCGCGCCTTGACCCTTTGCCTTGGGGGTGGTACAAGTAAAGAGTACCAACGCACACCCTGAAAGAGCAGTAGGCTTTGCGCAGGGGCTAGGGTGATGGCGGAAATTCCCTGGGGAGGGGTAACACCGCCTGGCCGCACGGCTGACCGTCGCGCCTCATGTCTTCGGACCCACTCACCAAGAATCCGCCGCCCTCCGCCGATGCGCCCTCGTTGGCGCCGGCAGAGACGCTGCCTTCTGCGGCCGCCGCCATCCCCGGCGGACTTCCCGGCCTTCAGAGAATCCTCGATAGCGCCCGCTCGCTCAAGGGCCTGCTGCGCCTTAGGCCCTTTGACACTGCGACGGAGGAGGGGCGCTCACGTGAGCGTTATCGCCGCGCCGCGCTCACAACCCTTTCGAGCGTCCTGTCGCGCGCCGTCACCGTCGTCGCCTCGCTCATCACCGTGCGCCTGACGGTCCTTTATCTCGGCACCGAGCGTTACGGCCTGTGGATGACCATCACCTCCGTGGTTTCCATGCTGGTATTTGCAGACCTGGGGATGGGCAACGGCCTGGTGAATGCCATCTCCGACGCCCACGGCCGTGACGACGATGAGGCCGCGCATCGCTACATGTCGAGCGCCTTCTTTATGCTTCTGGGAATTGCCATTCTCTTGTTCGGGGTATTTGCCCTTATTTATCCCTTCATTTCCTGGCCGCGCATCTTCAACGTTTCTTCTCCCGTCGCCGTCCGGGAAGCCGGCCCGGCAATGGTGGTTTTCATTGTGTGTTTTCTGCTCAATCTTCCCCTCGACGTCGTGCAGCGGCTCCAGACGGGCTATCAGGAGGGCTTTGCCACGAACACCTGGAGGGCCGTTGGCAGCGTGCTTGGGGTTGCCAACCTGATTGCGGCGATGCATTTTGGTTGTGGCCTTCCCATGCTGATTCTGGCCATTCTGGGCGGCCAACTCATCGGCGTGGCGGGTAATTGGGTCCACGAGTTTGGCTGGACGCACCGGCGGCTCTACCCGCAGTGGTCCTATTTCCAATCGGCTGCCGCCCGGAAGATTCTGGGGATCGGCATGTGGTTCTTCCTCGGGCAGGTGTCCGCGGTTTTCATGATTCCGCTTGATAACATTGTGATCGCCCAAATCCTCGGACCCGAAGCGGTGACGCAATACAGCGTTCCCATGCGCATCTTCATCTTGATCACGACGATCTCCGCGATGGTCGTCTATCCGCTCTGGCCCGCCTACGGTGAGGCACTCTCGCGGGGCGATTTTCACTGGGTTAAGAGGACCTTCGATCGTTCGCTCTTCTACAATCTTGCCGTATTTGCTCCGCTGGGGGTGGTGGTCGCGGCACTGGGAAAGCCCCTGGTCCACCTGTGGGTTGGCCCCGAGGTGCAACCCACCTACCCGCTGCTGTTTGGAATGGCGGTTTGGACGGTGTGCGGAGTGGCCGCCAACGCCATCAACAGTTGCCTGAGTGGAATCAACGAGGTAAAGTTTCAGGCAGTCGTTGCACTGGGTATGGCGGTCCTCAACATCGTTTTGAAAATCCTCATGGCCCGGGATTTCGGACTTTCGGGCGTCATCTGGGCCGCGGTCATTGCCTACTCGAGCGGAATCGCCTTCATGGCAGTGTATGTTCAGAAGCGCCTGGCAAAAAATGTTCTGCCGGGGTACGGTGAAAGTCCGGCCGGGGTGAGGCCAGGTGAGGGATGACTTTTGACAACGAGGGCATTCGCGTCGAAGCCCTCACGACCTGCTATTGATGCCGGCAGCCGGGCAGGGAACTTTACAGCGCATTGCGCCACCGGCTGTTGGAGATGCCGGAAGTGTGGAAGAAGTGCCATACCTGTAACCTCTTTTGTCGGACAGCCGTGAGCTGTCGCCCGGCAAGTCGCCTGCCGCTCCGCCGGCGCATCGAGTGAATCGCATTGGAAACCGCAGCTCCGCTGCCCCAAATCACGACCGTCATCCCGACCTATAATCGCCCACAGCTCCTCCTTCGGGCCGTGCGCAGCGTGCTGAACCAGACCTTTCGGGATTTTCGCGTGTGCATTTATGGCGACACTTCAGGCGAGGAGACCGCGGCGGCGGTGGCGGAGGCTGCGCAGGGTGATCCGCGCGTGCAGTATCACCGCCATACCGAACGACAGGGAATCGCGCGGAACTTTCTCTACGGCATGGAACGCGTCGAGACCCCC
>JASHTO010000222.1 GCA_030040515.1 Terriglobia bacterium | reverse complement strand
AGCGCAGCGCGGCCTCCGTTGGGCCTGCCCTCCGCTGCGCCCTAAGCGCTCCGCCCTTCGGGCTCCGCAGGGCTCCGCTCCGGGCAGGCCCAACGGAAAAGCAAAAACCAGAACCAGAGAGGAAAAACACAAACCAAACGAAAAGGGGACACTTCTAATGAGCTAAGAAAGGGGACATTTCTAAAGAGCTTTGACAGTCACGCGAACCGCGCTTGACTTCCGCTTCCCTCCGCCATAGACTCGTTGGCGCAAATTGCAGATCCGTTCAGAGTTAATTCAATTGCAGCTTGCAAGTAGTTCCAAGGAGCCAATACGATGGCAAGGGGAACTGATACGGGGCACGTCAGCCGAAGGGAATTCATTGTTAACTCAACCGGGCTTATTGCCGCCGCGCCCGTGGTCGCGGGCACAGCGCCCATTGCGGAGGCAACAATCAGTAGTCCGATTCCGCCCAAAGGTCCGTCAGCGATGCAAAAACTTCCTATCGGGATCATTGACACGGCCTATTTTGATCTCCAGCTCGATGAGATGTTGGAGAAGCTCACCGCGCAAGGCATTGAGGCGGTGGAAATCTGCACCGGCGGTTATGGCGAGCCCAAGCACATTCCCGTCGAGGATATCCTGGCTGACCCGGCGAAAGGGAAGGCGTGGAAGAAGAAGTTCGAAGACCGAAACATCAAGGTGGGGGCTCTCAACAGCTCCGGCAATCCCCTCCATCCCAATCGCGCCATGGCCCGGCGCTTTGACCAGGACTTTCGCCAGGCGGTGCTGCTGGCCGAACGTCTGGAGATTCCCGTGGTCGTTAACTTCTCCGGGTGCCCGGGGGATTCTCCCAATGCGTCGCATCCGAACTGGGTCACTTACCGGTGGCCGCCTGACTACGAAGAGGTGATTACCTGGCAATGGGACCAGGTGGTGCTTCCTTACTGGCGCGAGGCCGTGAAGTTCGCGCGTGCCCACGGCATGAAGAAAATTGCGTTTGAGATGCACCCCGGTTTCGTCGTGTACAACCCCTACACGCTGATGCGGTTGCGCGAAGCGGTGGGTGAGGAAATCGGCGCCAATTGCGACCTCAGCCACCTGTTCTGGCAGGGCTGCGACCCCGTGGAGGTGATCCACTACCTGGGAAAGCAAGGAGCGGTCTACCACGCCCACATGAAGGACACGGTCATTTTCAAACACGTGGCCGATCAGACCGGGGTCCTGAATTTCTCTGCGGATCTCGCGAAGTCTTCGCAGGGTTCCGTCGTCTTTCGCACGGTTGGCTACGGGCATGGCGCAGAGGTTTGGAAGGACATCATGAAGGCGTACATGGATATCGGTTTTCAGGGAATACTGAGCATCGAGCATGAGGATTCGTTTCTGCCCAAGCCCGTAGGGGTGGAACGCGCGGCTTTTGTGCTGAAAAATGTTCGCGCGGAATTGTTGGGAGAGACCATATGAACCATCCGCTGAATCGCCGGGATTTTCTGAAGACGGGAGGCGCCGCGGCCGCGGGTAGCTTGCTTTCGGAAGAGTTAAGCGCGCGGGCGGAAGCCGCGTCGGGTGCCGCGCGGTCCTTTGCCGCCAATGACCATATTCAACTGGCATTGATCGGCGCGGGAAATCGCGGCCAGTACACCGCAGAGTATGCCCTGCAGGTTCCAGGAGTAAAGCTGGTGGCGGCGGCGGATTGCTACGACGGCAGGTTGACGCATTGCCGCGAGCTCTGGGGTGAAAGCCTCTTTACCACGCGTGATTATCGCGAGATTCTGGCGCGTTCTGACGTGGACGCCGTGATCGTCGCCACGCCCAATCACTGGCACAAGCAGGCGGCCGTCGACGCCATGAATGCCGGTAAGGACGTTTATCTCGAAAAACCCATGATCCACGCGTACAGTGATGGGCCGGACATCATCGAGACTGCTCGCAACACGCAGCGCATCCTTCAGGTCGGCAGCCAACGAGTCAGTTCGATGATCTATAAGAAGGCGAAGCAGCTTGTGGCGGCCGGCGCCATTGGCCAGATTACTGTCATCAATGCCTGGTGGGACCGCAACCACTATGACCCGGTGCTGGCCTTCGACTCTTCCATTCCGCCTGACGCTTCTCCAGAAACCGTCGATTGGCCGCGGTTTCTCGGTTCGGCTCCCAAGATACCTTTCAACGCGGAGCACTTTTTCCAGTGGCAGAAGTGGAAGGCTTACGGAAACGGCGTGGCGGGCGACCTGTTCGTCCACCTGTTTAGTGGCACGCATTTCATCACGGGTGCGGATGGCCCTACGCGCGCCGTGGCGATGGGAGGCTTGCGTTTTTGGAAGGACGGCCGCGATCAGCCTGATGTGCTGCTGGGACTTTTCGATTATCCGCAGGGCTTCGACCTGCATTTGCGTGTCAACTTTGTACACGGGGCGGCGGAGACGGAGGGATTTGTATTCACCGGCTCCGAGGGCGTCATGGAAATTGCGGGGAACTCGGTGACGGTCCGTCGGTTGATTCACCCCTCGGCGCCGGACTACAGCATTAACACGTTTTCCCGCGCGATGCAGGAGAAGTTCCTCGCCGAGTTCAACAAGAAATATCCGCCGGTACATCCCAGCGGCGAGCTGCCGAGCGAGCAGGAAAAATATAGTGCTTCGCCCGACTACAGCGATGTCTACGACCATTTTCACAACTTTTTCGCTGCCGTTCGCTCGCGGCAACCGGTTGTTGAGGACGCGGTGTTCGGCTACCGCGCCGCCGGCGCTGCTTTGCTGGCCAACCTGAGTTACGAGCAGCAAAAAATCGTCGGCTGGGACCCTGAGGCCATGCGGATCATCTGACAGGCGGGAGTCACGTCAGCAGAGGAGGACGCACACGGTCCTGTTTCAAACCGTGCCGAAATGAGGCACAAAGAAGCGCTGCCGAAATCCGAATTCTGGTGGTTCTTCTCGTTTGCATCCCAGAGCCAGCCAGCTTTTACGGCGTGGCCATGGTTCAAAGGCAGGGTGATGTACGAGTTGGTTGTATGCGCCGTCAGCTTGAGGCGCTCGCCGCCGATAAAGTGCAGCCCATGGTTCAGCGAGGTGGTGTCTGGGCCATAAGGTGCCGGCACGATTTTTCCCGCAAGCTGACTCCGTGAGTCGCGAAATGAACACGGCCCGCGTAAACGAGTTTCTGTCCCAAGTGAGCCGGGCCATGCGGGCAGTATCGTCATTATTGCGCCAGACGGAGCTGCTTCCCACACGACAGTAGTGTTACAGACGGAAAAGTCGAGGGAGAATTCTCCAGACCCATTCGTCGACTCTCATACGGTTCATGCTCACATAACCTAAGAACTGCTGAACGGATTGCATCGGGTTCTGGACCCGGTGCCCGGGGTTTATTGACCAAGCAAGCGGATCACGGAATTATGGTCCTTGTCGCTTCCGTACCGCATGCAGGAATCGCACCGACACGATTCATAGCCTCCGTTGCGGAAAGCCGCGGACCGCAACGGAGGCGGTCGAGTTTTTTTAAACTTCCAGCCCAGCCGCCGCAGCCAGAGATCGACCGTGGAGGTGCGGAAAGGGCGGTCCAGGCGGGCACCCAACTCGGCCAGGGTGGCATCGGGCTGCTCCGCTATACAGAGCGACATAAATTGTAGCGGCGCTCTACGACCCGTCGCCCGAAGACGGCTTTGGGTCGCAGGGCGAGCGCCGACCGGCGGTCATAGACCGCCGCTACAGCCAAATACGCAAACACTTATGTCGTTCCGTATACGAACGTAACCTGCTTCGCCGGAAACTCGGGCCAGTCTGCGATCGCCTCGGAATCGTTCGATTCGGATGGCATTCGCTTCGTCACACGATATAGTGGAAACAGTGGTGTGCCCCTGCCGGTTCTGCAATTCCTGCTCGGGCACGCAAGCATGGAAACGACGATGATCTATACGCACCCCCTCGCTGAAGCACAGCGCGTCGCCGTAGAGCAAATGGCCTCGATTTTGCTCCCCCATGCTCCCAAATCAACCAAGTGACACAAAGAAGTTGAGACTATACTTCCGTGAAAGGATAAAGTTGGTCGGGGCGCCCAGATTTGAACTGGGGACCTCTTGGTCCCGAACCAAGCGCGCTACCAGGCTACGCTACGCCCCGATAATTGCAATGGCCAGTTTAGAGCGGTCAGGGGATCGCACAAGAACTTTCCGGTCATCCGATTCGACTCACTCGCAACTTGCCACAAACCGCGATATTTCCGGTCGGGACGGCCAGACTTGAATTGGCGACCCCTTGCATCCCAAGCGCATCCCGTACCAGTGTGAAAGTCTACCATGAATAGATATTCTCTGCTACCAGTGCGCCTTTGGTGCAATGCTGTGATGGCCTGCGCGGCTCGGTGGAACCGGCGATCTGGCGCGCATCGTCGGACAAAATCCCGATCTGGACAAGGCTGCGAATCATTTCGTGGTGCTTGCCAACGAATGCGACGGCAGTGATAATATCAGCGTTCAGTTGATTCGCATCAAGGGAGTCGGGCGCGTGGGAATGTACCGGGGAAGGCCGTATAAACTTCGTTGATTCACTTTTCACGCCCACCCTGCCGGCTGGACAACCTTTCATTGCATGATTGCGATCCGCGCTGGCGACAACCTTAGTCATTACCGTATCGAAGTACTGATCGCCCGAAGCGGCATGGCCTCGATCTACCGCGCCACCGACCTTCTTACCGGCAATCCCGTCGCCATCAAAGTTCCGCATCCAGAAATGGAATGCGATCCCATCTTTTTCGAGCGGTTTCGTCGCGAGCAAGAAATCGGCGCCAAGCTGGACCATCCGGGCGTGATGAAGGTATTCCCCGAAAATGACGGCGGGCGCGTTTACATGGTCATGGAGTGGGTCAACGGGCGCTTGCTCCGGCGGCTCTTGATCGAGCAGAAAAAGCTCCCACCCCAACGCGCCGTGAAGATAACGCTGCGGATCCTCGACGCGCTAGTCTATATTCACGCGCACGGTGTTGTTCACCGGGATCTGAAGCCTGAAAATATCATGATCGACGGGGACGATAACATTAAGTTGATTGATTTCGGCCTTGCGGCCAAGGCTGGAGCGCAGCGCATCACATTTGCCAAGCTCAACAACACCATGGGCACGCCCGACTATATTTCACCCGAGCAGGTCAAGGGGAAACGCGGCGACGCCCGCAGTGACCTTTATACGATTGGCGTCATGCTCTATGAAATGTTGACGGGTGAGGTGCCGTTTCAGGGAGACGATCCCTTTGCCATCATGAACGATCGCCTGCTCAATAATCCCGTTCCCCCGCGGGAGATTGACCCTTCCATCAGCCCGCAGCTTCAGGAGATCATCTATCGCGCCATCGAACGCGACCCGGCCCATCGCTATCAAAACGCTTCGGAATTCATCCACGATCTCGAACATCAAGACGAAGTAGGCGTAGCCGATCGCGCGGAACTGCGCGACTGGAAAGTCAGGCGCACGCCCCTTTTCAAAAGAATCCTCTTTTATCTCATGCTTGCCTTAATCCCCATCGTTATTTTCAGCGTCCTGATTTACATCGCCAAACACATCTAATCGCGGTTCGGCAGTGCACTTCTAAAACTCTGCGGAGCGCGTGTATCCACGCCAACAAGTCCGCTAGACGAAAGAATTCTTATGGTTAGCTGAAAAACTATTTATTTGATTCTGATGGCTATGACTCGTATTGTCGTCAGTTCTTAATAGCCGATGCGTCGGCATCCCGATGGCTGCTCTCTCTCATGAAGGTCCGAGGGGGCGATACCCGATGCGCAGTGGCCTTCGCGCCGGCGTGCTCCGTGAAATTCGGCCCCTCGTGCGTATCGGCTGGGTGAATGCATAAAGCTCCAGGCATCTGTCGCCTGAATCTCAATTTGGAGGTAATCCATCATGACCGCGCAAGACGTAATGAAGTTAATTAGGGAAAAAGGCATTCAAATCATCGATCTGAAGTTCGTTGACTTACCGGGTCTGTGGCAGCACTTTTCGGTTTCGGCTCAGGAATTTGATGAGAGTGCATTTACCGAAGGCGTGGGATTCGACGGGTCGAGTATCCGCGGTTTCCAGGCCATCAATGAGAGCGATATGCTGCTGTTCCCGGACCCCGCCGCCTGTTTTATTGATCCTTTCACCAAAGACCCGACGCTCAGCATTATTTGCGACGTCAAGGACCCGGTTACAGGGGCCGACTATACGCGGGACCCAAGACATGTCGCGGAAAAAGCTGAGGCTTATCTGAAGTCGTCGGGCATCGCCGAGAAAGCCTATTTCGGACCCGAAGCGGAGTTTTATATATTGGATAGCGTCCGCTTCGATCAGTCTTACAATTTTGGCTACTATCACATCGACTCCGAGGAAGGCTTCTGGAACAGCGGGAAAGAAGGCGACAATGGCGAGAAAAATCTTGGCTACAAGACGCGGTACAAAGAAGGATATTTCCCGGCCCCCCCGATGGATAGCTTGCAGGATATCCGCTCCGAGATGATGTTGACGCTGGAGAAGCTTGGCGTGCACGTGGAAGTGCACCATCACGAGGTGGGCACGGCGGGGCAGACGGAGATCGATTTGAAATTCAACACGCTGACCCGCATGGCGGACAGCATGATGATTTACAAATATGTCATCAAGAACACCGCCCGCAAGCACAAGAAGACCGTCACGTTCATGCCCAAGCCGCTCTTTATGGATAACGGCTCGGGAATGCACGTCCACCAGAGCTTGTGGACCGATAGCAAGAACCTGTTTTATGGTAAAGGGAACTACGCCGACCTCAGCCCTGCGGCCGTGAATTACGTCGGCGGAATCCTGACCCACGCTCCAGCGATTCTTGCCTTCGCGGCCCCGACCACGAATTCGTACCGGCGGTTAGTGCCCGGCTACGAAGCCCCCATCAACCTCATGTATTCGCAGCGGAACCGCAGCGCCTGCGTGCGCATCCCGGTCTACTCGCGCACGGAAAAGTCCAAGCGAATCGAATTTCGTTGCCCCGATCCATCGGCTAATCCTTATCTTGCCCTGAGCGCGATGATGATGGCCGGCCTGGATGGCATCCAGAAGAAGCTTATTCCGCCCGACCCCATCGATAAAGACCTCTATGACCTGAGCCCCGAAGAAAAAGCCAAGGTCAAGTCCACGCCCGGAAGCCTGGCGGAGGTCTTGGAGGGACTCGAAAAAGATCATGAGTTTCTGCTCAAAGGCGGCGTCTTCACGGAGGATCTCATCGAGACTTGGATTGAATACAAGCGAAAGAAAGAGCTTGAGGCGGTCCAGTTGAGACCGCATCCTTATGAATTCGCACTGTACTTTGACATTTAGCTCGCATCGGCCTGCGCTCAAAAACTTGAGCGCAGGCCGAAAATCCGTTGGTGCTTGCCACGTGACGCGGCCCTTGGACGAATGCTGCGGCGATCACCTCGGAAGGGGACGCTGACGCCCTATTCACTGGCTGGGCGGCTTTGATTGGAGGCTCGCGAAAATGGCCATCTGCCAGCAAGGGTATTACTTATTCGTGCGTGCAGAGGCCGGCGCATGCTTTTTCAAAGCCTCGTGCACATGATGAAAGGCCAGTTCATCCACAAAGCGATTTGCCCCGAATTCCCTCGCTGAAGCTTCGAAGCGTTGACATACCTTCTCAAGAACTTTATCCGTAATGATTCGAAAAGCCTCCGCCCATCCTTCACGAGAACATCGCTGGAAAGCTCCTCGACGCGACTGAAGCCGACATATATACGGAACGACGAAGTGTTTGCGTATTTGGCTGTAGCGGCGGTCTATGACCGCCGCTACAGTTTATGTCGCTCTGTATAGCTGAACGCGGAATTCGTGGCCATTAATAGTTAGCTAGGCTATTAATCCCGACGCACCGCTTCCTGACTCAGTGGCAACGCACCGGGCATCCGCCGGGCACAGGCCTCGGCCGCGGCGCAGGAAACCGGTTACCACCAAGTCTTTCAGGAACCATGTCCGTGAGAGGTCCCGCCCGGGCACTTCAATCCCACATCTCTTTGAAATCGGTAATGCCCCTTTATCCCACGATGAGTCTTTTGGCATAAAGGGAATTACTGCTTTTTCTCATCACTATAAAGATTTTGATTTTGACATCGCCAGTCAGGTCCTTTAATTTGCCAGCATTGCATTGGGAAAGAAGATTGTGCTGGGCCGAACAGCTTCAAAATTTTTCGGCCGCAAGTTTTTTCTTTGCAGGTGGGCGAGTATTCATCAGTCTTAGCCTAGACCTGCCCGCGATTGAAACGGCAACTCCAGGCTTGCTCTGGCCCTCATAAAACTATGTTGACCGCGGCACGGTAATCGCCACGGGGGCGTGCTCGTGTGCTCATTTGAATTCTCAGAGATGGATCAAGGTCGGAAATTCGTGAA
>JASHTO010000221.1 GCA_030040515.1 Terriglobia bacterium | reverse complement strand
GAGCCCCATCAGCACGGCTCCATCTACCAGCCGCAATTGCCCACCCTTCACTCTCCCCAACACCTCTACCCTTTCCAATTCCCGCCTGCTCATCAACGTTCGCCCCAATCTGACCTCCTCTCGGAGGTCTCATTAGGGGACATTTCTATCGAGGTGAAAAGGGGACATTATCAAAGAGACACAACAGCAGCGCCAGGGCGCGCAGTACCACTCGCACCTGCTGAATACCCGCGCGCAAAACTCGCCGAAGTTCTTTCTGATCCTCGGCAGATACCTGCACCTCGATAGGGCGTCGCGACATGCCCCAGTATAGGCTCAAACACCGCCTAAAAGAAACCACTATAGAATCTTTTCATGCAGTCAAAGGCCTAGAAACCCTTGCGCGCCGATCACGGCAAAACCAGAGCTTTAACCACGGAGCGCGCAGAGAGCCACAGAGAGGTTTTTCTCTGTGTACCTCTGTGATCTCTGTGGTGCAAGCCCTTTCTCGGTTGCGGCTCGGCCGCGCTATGGATGGATTCGAGCCGCTCTGCTTGACTTCGCGCGTCCCGCTGGCTACAGTGGCCTTTTAGGCATTTTCATCGCCTGAAGGTGACTCACTGACCGAGCCCGATGATCGGAGCCATGATTACAGGTGCTTTGAAGCGCTGGGTGCTGGCGGTCCAGGAATTCACCTTTCTCCTTTTTGACTCCCTTCGGTACGCATTCACAGCGCCTCGCTATCTGGTTGATACGCTCATCCAGATGGACGTGATCGGCTTCGGGTCGCTTCCCATCGTCATTTTGATCGGGTTTTTCACGGGTGGCGTTCTGGCCTTGCAGTCCTACCGCACGCTGAGCACATTCGGCGAGGTCGGGGTGATGGGCAAGGTGGTGGCGCTCAGCCTGGTGCTGGAGCTTGGGCCGGTGCTGACGGCGCTGATGGTGGCGGGGCGCAACAGCTCCGGCATCGCCTCCGAAATCGGCTCCATGGTGGTGAGCGAGCAGGTGGACGCCATGCGCGCCCTGGGCACCGATCCCTTGCGCAAGCTCGTCATCCCACGCCTTGCCGCCACGGTGGCCATGCTTCCCCTGCTCACTATCCTGGCGGATTTTGCCGGTATGTTGGGAGGCTATTTCGTTAGCTTTTATACCGTTCACCTGACCACGGAGGAGTATTGGACCTCCGCCTACCAATCGCTGACTTACCACGACGTTACTCAGGGCCTGATCAAGCCATTTTTCTTCGCCATCATCATCTCTCTGGTGGGGTGTTTCCAGGGCCTGCACACGACGGGCGGCACGGAGGGCGTGGGCCGCGCCACCACTCGCGCCATGGTGGTGGCCTCGGTGCTCATCGTGGTGGTGGATTTTTTCATAACCAAGTTGCTGGTGGGAATCGGGTTCTTTTGAGGAAGGAAAGACTGAAGAAGGAACGCACGGACCGTTCACCGGCCTTAGTTCACTTCGGGTGAGGTCCGTGCTCCGAGTCCTTTGCCCCTTGTCTTTTATGAATCCAGCCATCGAGCTTCGCAACGTCTCCCTCTCATTTGAGAACAAGCGGGTGCTGGATAATATTTCCTTCGTTCTCGGCGAAGGCGAGACCATGTTCCTGCTGGGCGTGACGGGCTCGGGAAAGTCCGTTCTGCTGAAGGTGATGCTGGGTCTCCTCAAGCCCGACTCGGGGCAGGTACTGATTAAAGGGCAGGACCTTGTGCCTTTATCAGAAGAGGACCTTCAGCCGCTGCGCCGGCGAATGGGAATTGTCTTTCAGGAGGGAGCGCTGTTCGATTCGCTTTCGGTTTTTGAAAATGTCGCTTATCGCCTTCGCGAGGAGCACGTGGCTGATGAGGCCACCCTGGAACAGCGCGTGCGTGAGGTGCTGCGCTTTGTGGAAATGGAAGCCGCCATCGAAAAATCCCCCGCTGAGCTTTCCGGCGGAATGCGTCGTCGCGTGGCGATTGCCCGCACCATCATCAGCAGCCCGGAGATTATGCTCTACGATTCACCCACCGGCGGTCTCGACCCTGTAACTTGCCTTACCATCAATGTGCTGATCGCCAAAATGCGCGATTTGCAGCACGTCACTTCCGTGGTGGTCACGCAACGCTTGCAGGACGCCTACGAGCTGGTGAATTCCGTCTATTCCGACGAAAAGCAAACTCTGGTGCCCGCGAACGGCGCGGCCACGCCCCGGCCCGCAACTCACTTCCTGATGCTGCGCGACGGCGAAGTCAATTTTCATGGCAACAAGCAGGATTTCACGCACTCGCAAGACCCCTATGTGCGGAAATTTCTGACGTGATCGTCACCATATTTCAGAACATTCGAATCTCGCAACCCGCCCCCCATCTCCCTCATCCCATAACAGATGAACTACAATGGAGGTATGGACTTCGTGGAGGAGACCAACTATGCCTCAACAGCAGCGTGTGCAGTGGGCCCAGCTTCGAGTCGGCAGCATGGCGGTGGCCAGCCTCGCAGTTCTGGCCATCTCGATCTTCTTCATCAGCGGCCAGGGGGGATTTTTCACCCGGCACTACGATCTGAAGGCCTTCCTGCCAGGCGCCGGAGATTTGCGTGAAGGGGCGCAAGTGCGCTTGGCCGGCATCGCCGTGGGAAACGTTGCGGCCATCAAAATATCTCCTTTTACGGATCCGCGCCGCGCGGTGGAGCTCGACCTGAAAATCGCGCGGGAGTACCAGAAGGACATTCGTGCCGATTCCGTTGCCTCCGTGGAGACCGTGGGTTTGCTGGGTGACAGTTATCTGGATATCAGCCGCGGTTCGCCCGGCCAGGAAGCGATTCCTGACGGCGGCGCGGTGCAGACGGTTGAGAAAGCGGACATTACCGCCGTCGTGCGGAATACCAATGAAGTGATCATGAACCTCAGCACTTTGTCCGCAAAACTCGACGAAATCAGCACGCAAATTCAGGCCGGCAAGGGGTCCATCGGAAAATTGATTTATGACCAGGCGTTATACGACAAGATGGACTCCACAATTTCCACCGCCCAGTCTTTGGTGAACCGCGCCGCCAGCGGCCAGGGAACCATCGGAAAGCTCATGGCGGATGACACGCTGTACAACCGCACCCTGGGCACTCTTGATCGATTGAATCAGATCATGGACGAAGTCCAGCATGGCAACGGCAGTCTGGCAAGATTCATTTCCGACCCCTCGGCGTACAACAACCTCAATAGGCTCATGACCAGCGGCAACGCTCTGATTGACGGCATTAATCAGGGGCACGGCGCACTTGGGAAATTGGTGAAAGATGAGCAAATGTATGACCGCATGAATTCCGCTCTCGCCCACATCGATACGATCAGCGCGCGCATCGAGCAGGGCCAGGGAACGTTGGGTAAGCTTTCCGCTGACGCTTCACTTTTCAACAGTCTGAACGATTCCGCGCAATCGCTGAAGGAATTTCTGACGGAGTTGCGGAAGGACCCCAAGAAATATCTGACGGTGAAGATGCATATCTTCTAAGCGGTTGCAGATTTTTCCGGCGCGTGTCGCGAAAACATCTCCTCAATGGCCTCGCGATATTTTTCCTCCACCACGCGCCGTTTTATTTTCAGCGTGGGCGAAAGCTCGCCCTCGGCAATCGTCAACTCGCGCGGGAGCACGACGATCTGGCGAATCCTCTCGTGCGGCGGCAGGTTGCTGGTCGTTTCATCCACCACATTTTGGAAGAAGGCGCGGATTTCGGGATTCGACACTAGGTCCGCGCGGCAGGAGAATATCATCCCGCGGGCTCGCGCCAGGCCTGCCAGCCGCTCGAAAACCGGAACGACGAGCGCTCCCACAAATTTGCGCCCCTCGCCGAACACCACGATTTGGTGAATATAAGGGTGCCCCTGAAAAAGATTTTCCAGCTTCTCCGGACTGATGTACTTGCCCCCGGAGGTTTTGAAAAGATTTTTCTTGCGCCCGGTTATATACAGGTAACCATCTTCGTCCATGGCGCCCAGGTCGCCGGTGTGAAACCATCCATCTTTGAACGCCGCGTGGTTTTCCTCCTCGAGGTGGTAATACCCGGGCGAAACGTTCGGTCCCTTCACCAGGATTTCCTGCCCCGCCGCACCGTCTTCGCCATGGACTTCTTCTCCAAACTTCACTGCGATGCCTCCCAGCAGCGGGCCCACCGTTCCCAGCTTCGTATGACCGGGATAATTGATGGAAATGACCGGAGAGGTTTCGCTCAGGCCATAGCCCTCGTACACCGGCAGGTCCATGGCATGGAAGAATTCCGCCAATTCACGCGCCAGCGGAGCCGCGCCCGACGCCAGGATGCGCACGCACCCGCCGAGTTGCGCCCGCACTTTGGAGAAAATCAACTTGTTTGCGACGGCGTATTTCCAGCGCAGGAAAAGCGGCAGGCCCTGGCCCTTCAGGCGATATGGAAACGCCCGCTTTCCCACTCCCAGTGCCCAGAAGAATATCTTTTGCCGCAGCGGGGGCGCGGCGCGCACCGCTTCCATGACGCGATCGTGAATTTTCTCAAGCACGCGCGGGACCACGCCCATTACCGTGGGCCGCACCTCGCGCAGATTCTGCGGCAGAGCGTCAAGACTTTCCGCGTAGGCGATTGAGACGCCGGTCCAGAAGCACAGGTAGTCAAGCGTGCGCTCCAGAATGTGTGAGAGTGGCAGCAGTGAAACACCTGAATCGTCGCGGCTGAGCGGGAAAATCCTCGCGCATTCGAGCACGTTGGTAACAATGTTGGCGTGCGTCAGGATCACTCCCTTCGGTGTGCCCATCGTTCCAGAAGTGTAAAGGATCGTCGCGGTGTCCTCCGGCCGCGCGGTCATTGCCCTGGCCGTGAACGATTCCACGGCGTTGAGGGCCAGGCCTTCTTCAAGTTCCAGGCTGCCTTCCCAGCACTCGGCTCCCGTCCCTTCGAGTTTCGAGCAATCCATGGCGAGAACCAATTGCAAATCCGGCAGGCGCGGCCGCACATTCACCACACGGGCAAGTTGTGCGTCCGTGGCCACCACGATTCCTTTCGCCGTGGAGTCACGCAGAATGTATTCGATGTCCGCCTCGAGCAGCGTGGTGTAAATCGGCACGGGAATGGCTCCGATGCCCAGCAGTGCATAGTCGGTCAGCGCCCACTCCACGCGATTCTCGGAGAGAATCGCCACGCGGTCGCCGGGCTTGACATGCAGGCGCGTGAACAATGAGGCCAGCGCCGCGACTTTCCGCAACGCGGCTTGCGAAGACATGCCCTGATATCGCCCATCGATTTTGGAGAGGAAACAATCCGGCTTGGCGTGTTTCGCCACGGCCTTGAGGAACAATTCGTTGAGCGTGGTGATTTCGGCCATTACATTGGGAGAGTCTATCATGCCAGCCCGGAAAACCAAGGGCCTGACGCGAAATGCCGCGAATCCTTGCCTTTTACCCCTTGGGATTCCAAACGTTGGCCCACCGGCTGGCGCAGACACCTGGATTCTGGTGTCTGCGATGACCCATGCAGCCCTGCGCGGTTCCAGGTGGAGCAGGGGAAGAGTCTCCTCCGCGAGTCGCAGACTCCCCAAGGCAGGAGTCTGCGCCAGCCGGCGGTCTCCCTTTTCCTTCGCCAGGCAATGGGCTAAGATTTCGGTGGAGAGTCCGCACATGCCACTGCCGGACACAATTCAATCCGCCAGCAATTCCATTCCCTCCAACCTGCCCATCCGTGCCCCCAGGGGCAAGGCTTTAAGCTGCAAGAGCTGGCAGCAGGAAGCCGCTCTGCGCATGTTGATGAACAATCTCGATCCGGGGGTGGCGAGCGTCCGCAGGATTTGATTGTCTACGGCGGCACGGGCAAGGCGGCGCGGAATTGGGCCTGCTACCACGCCATCGTCGAGTCGCTGAAGAACCTGGAGAACCTGGAGAACGACGAAACCCTCCTCGTGCAATCCGGCAAGCCGGTGGGAGTTTTCCGCACGCACGAATGGGCTCCGCGCGTGCTGATTGCCAACGCCAATCTGGTGGGCCACTGGGCCACGTGGGAAAAATTCCGCGAGCTCGAGCGCCTGGGACTGATGATGTACGGTCAGATGACTGCGGGAAGCTGGATTTACATCGGCACGCAGGGAATCTTGCAGGGCACGTATGAGACCTTCGCCGCAGCCGCGCGCAAGCACTTTTCGGGCGACCTGGCGGGCAAGCTGGTGGTCTCCGGCGGCATGGGTGGTATGGGCGGAGCGCAGCCGCTGGTGGCCACATTGAACGGTGGGGCGTTTCTTGGGATTGAAGTGGACGCGGAG
>JASHTO010000220.1 GCA_030040515.1 Terriglobia bacterium | reverse complement strand
ATATATGCTCGCGCCGACCGTCGGCACTACGCAGGCAGTTAGCGTCCCAACTCCGATTTCTTTTCCGCCCACCTCTCCTGTCCAGCCCCCAAGTGCGCCCACCAACGGATCGATAACCGGCGGAGGCACAACTTATTTTATGCCCGTGTTCATGGGCAGCACGACGATTGGCAACTCATCCATCTACAACACCCCCGGCGGTCAGATTGGGATCGGGACAACCGTTCCCGCAGCCACGCTGCACGTGAACGGCACGGGACTCTTTACCTCCACGCTGACCGCCATGGGAGCGGTTTTGCCCGCCGCCGGCGCCGCCACCTCCACGGAGGGATTTCCCTCGAGCCCGCTCGACTGGATTGCGTCTTCGTTCGATAGTTCCACCAGCGCGGCGGTGCCCCAGCTCTTCCGCTGGCAAGCGGAGGCCGCGGACAACAACTCCGCCGGCCCTTCCGCCACGCTTAATCTCCAGTTTCTTGCGGGGACGGGTACGCCCTCGGAAACAGGTTTATCCATCAGCAGCAGCGGAAGAATCAATTTTGCCGCAGGGCAAACCTTTCCGGGAACCGGGTCGGGCACCGTTACCAGCGTGGCCAGTGGCGCTGGCCTCACAGGCGGCCCGATCACCAGCACGGGCACGATTAGCATCGCCACCGGCGGTGTGACGAATGCCATGCTGGCGAATCCTTCCCTTACCATTACGGCGGGGTCCGGTTTGAGCGGCGGCGGTTCGGTCGCGCTTGGGGGCAACACTACTCTAAGCCTGAATCCAAACGTCAGCGGACTAACGGGAATATTCACATCGACCTCGAGCCCCGTAGTGTCCGGTACCAATTCCTCAAGCGGCTCGTTCGGCGAACTGAGTGCAATCGTGGGGGGCACAGCTTTTGGAGTCTATGGCAGCAGCGGCTATGGCGGCGTATTCGGCATCGGGGAGGAGTTCGGCGTCTACGGCTCCGGGGCCAGTTTTGGGGTGTACGCCATAGGCACGACCAGCGGCAGCTTCGGTATGTATGGCAGCGGCCTCGCCCAAGGTGTTTACGGCTCCAACGCCACGAATAACAGTTTCGGCATACTTGGTGCCAGCGAGAGCGGGAACGCTGTGGGCGTGTACGGCAGCGGCAACAATTATGGCACCTATGGCGTGGGCGGGACGGGGGCCTACGGTAGCGGTTCTACGGGCGTGGCGGGCGGTTGGCACCGCTAGCGGCAGCATCGGCCTCTATGGAAGCGGCGTCGGCCAGGGTGTTTACGGGATAAACTCCACGAATAGCAGCTACGGCGAACTTGGTACCACCGATGCGTATGGAAACACTGTGGGCGTGTTAGGCGGCGGAATTTACGGAGTCTCCGGAAGTGGCAGTAATACCGGAGTCTTCGGCAGCGGCAGTTATGCCGGTGTATCTGGCTCAGGGGGATATTACGGCGTCAATGCCCTCGGCACCGCCTATGGTGTCTTCAGTACGGGCGGCACCTACGGGGTGGTCGGTGTGGCCTCAACCAACGGCAGCATCGGTGTGTCGGGGGAGGGCACCGGCCAAGGTGTTTACGGGCTAAATTCCGCGAAACAGCTACGGCCAACTTGGTACAAGCGTGGGTTCGGACGCCGTGGGCGCCTACGGCAACGCCACCAACTATGGCACTTACGGCGTGGGTGGCACGGGCGCCTACGGCAGCGGGCCCACGGGCGTGGCCGGTATCGGCTCGGGCAGCGGAAGCGTGGGCGTGTACGGCGGCGGGAGCAGCTACGGCGTCTACTCCGACGGGAACTTTGCGACCAGCGGCACAAAGGCTGCCGTTGTAGCTTTGCCTGATGACCGCGTGATCTCGCTCTACGCCGTTGAGAGCCCGGAAAATTGGTTTGAGGATTTTGGCTCCGGCCAACTGAGCAACGGCGTCGCCGCGATCGAGCTTGATCCTACGTTCGTGCGGACAATCAGCCCGGAGGCGGGCTATCACGTCTTCCTGACACCTAACGGTGATTGCCACGGCCTCTACGTGGCGAACAAAACCGTCACTGGTTTCGAGGTGCGCGAGTTGGGCGGCGGAAAGTCCAATGTGGCCTTCGATTATCGCATCGTCGCCAAACGCAAAGGGCTGGAAAGCCTGCGCATGGAGCAAGTGAGCAACGAGCATGACGTTGCTGAAGGCATCCGGCAATTCATCGCCCAGCGTGCGTCGCACCTGCCCCATTTGGTGCTGCACAAACAGTTCGAGCAGCCCGCGGACGCCAGCGCGCTGCCCACTCCACCCAGATTTGAGGCGCCCGCGAATCCCGCCCCGGCGATAGTTCTTCCACTTCGTCCCGCGATCCCGCCGCCGGCCGTCCAACCGCCCAAGCCGCCGGTTCTTCCTAAACTTCCTCAACTGCCCGCGCCCCCTATGGCCACGCGGCCCGGGCAAGGCAACGAACCGAAATAAGCTGAGATGGGTTTTCGCGACCGTACTAAAAATGTACTAAAAAGCGGCGAATTGAGGGCAAAGGGCTTAACTTACGAGCGAAAGCAGACACCCGGAACGGGAGGAAAGCGAAGAAAAGAGATGCTGAAGTGGCGGGAAAAGGTCGTGCTGTCTACGAAGCAAGGGGTCGGGTGTTCGAATCACCCCGGGCGTACCACCTCCTTCTGATACTGTAGTTTAACAGGGGGAGTCCCTCCTTTCGGATTGCTTGGTTGAGCCCTCAATGCCAAGCTGTTTCGAGGTCATATTCGGTTGCAAATAATAGGGTTTAACCTTTATGGAGAGCGCTTGCTCGGAAAGCAGCCCATCGTGCGGACTCTGAGCTGTAACAAGCTGAATCACCAAGGCCTATTATGCCCGATGGCGCACTTCGGGTGCGGAACATACCAGAACTGCCATTCACATCTGCGAGCGTACTAAATTTCAATATGAGAATTGAGGGCAAGAGAACCGGATGATCCGATGGAGTGGCCATTCCGAATCGGCCGAAGC
>JASHTO010000219.1 GCA_030040515.1 Terriglobia bacterium | reverse complement strand
TTGCGCCCCGCAATATACCACAGGAACCCAGCACGGCTGGGTGGCCCAACTAAAGTAAAAGCTGTCACCCCAGCGCGGCGTGCTGGCCACGCTGGGGTGAGGCACTTTTCCCTCTCAGCCGGCGGCGCTTCCGCCGCGACACGGCTTGTGGCGCGGCGTGGGATGATCTAGGGTTTTGTCACTTGCCAGGGCAGCGGATTTCCCAACTTGCAGCGTGGAAAGAACCCACGTCGCCGGAAAAGCCGCATCCCGAGCCCCTACTCCCTGGCCCCTGATACTTGACACCTTTTGCACGCTCGCGTCCGGGAGAGAAGCCGCAGAAGAAGCCAAACAGCGCCTACGCCTGTACCACCCAGCTTTTCTCCGGTGGTCAGTCCAAACTGGCCCCCCGTTTTTGCGTCAAAAGATCATTAGGACATTCTTGATCACTTTGTTTTGGGTAGTCTGCGAGTAGATTTGGTAAGTGGTGCCGCCCCGAAAACCAACAATCGTCATGTAGGTGTCAGCGCCGCCGCCCCCTTGGATATCGTATCCGTTTGTGTGGGGAGGGGATCCCAGATTGCGTCCGAATAAACGCACTGGGACGTTCCCGGCATTTTTAAACGCGCCCGTGGCCATCACTCGTCGCGCCAGAGTGAGGCCGTCAGTGTTATTGGGGTTACTCTGTGCATATGGGGTGATATGAGCGCAATACATGTGGTCCTGGTGTTCCCCCATGCAGAAGGAACACCCGGTGAACTGCGTAGTCACCATGGGATGAGTGCCGCTGAGCTGGATTCCGGTGATATGGCTGAAGTTCGCGGTATTGATGTCGTGCGGAGGAGGGGATGGAAGATATCGCGGGTCTGTCCAGTGGAACGCTGCGACACTCTCCACGTCGACCCTCACCGCCCCATTCCCGATCGGCTGCGTCACGCCGAACTCGAAGCGGTCGCGGCCGGGGCGGTACTCGAACCTGGCGGACTGGATGTTTTGAGGACCCTGCGCCGTATCGAGCGCGGTGGAGCCGGCAACAAACACGTTGTTGTCAGCAAGGAACTGCAGCGGGTTCGCCCGAAACACCTGGGTGAGCACATGCGTCGCCCCGGCGTCTCCACCGTGGACGCGATCGTACAGACAACGCGCCTTCCGGATGTAGTTGATGAGCATGCGCTGCACTGTCCCTTGGTTTATTTGCGCGACGTTCTGAACCGGTATCACGAATTGGTTGTCGTAGTGGTTCATCGCCTTCCAAAGCAGATACAGCGCGCGCACCATTTTGCGGTTGTCATTGGGGTCGCTCGCTAAATGGAACCCCAGCGAGAGGCTGTCGGAGAACTGGGTGTAGGCGGGCAGGGCGGTATTGGGAAATGCCACGTTCATGTAATCCTGGGCCAGTTGGTATGCGGGTGTCCGCTCCGCTAGTGTCACGATCCCGGTATTCTGCAGGAAGGCAAGGGTATCCGTGATTCTTTGCGCAGCAGGTTTTGCCATTTCGTCTTCTCCTTATGGATGTATCGATAAGACGGCCTGAAGCTTACTCACAACAAGCCATCTTTTCAGGCTACCTTGCGCCACAGCCCTGTCCTCACCAACACCGTCAACGGCTTGGTTGCAAGGCAGAGCGCCGGGAACCGTTGAGTACGGACAACATTAGAAACACTGGTTTCCCTCTCTTTCTGATGGGCGCAGTGAGTATACATCAAACCGCCCAGATTGGAATCACTCTGTTCCGAAGGCACTGCGAAAACCGCCCGCAACTCAACGTTGACAGTGCGTGTTGTGGACGCCTATGATTTGGCATACCTCGAGGGAATTCCGCCCAAGCTAGGACTGGCGAAGAAGGAGAGTTTCATGTCTTTGAATGTATACATTGCCCTCTGGCATATGAATACGCGAGCGGGCGACCAACTCACGTGGAATCAGAAAGCCGTTAACTTAGGCGCTCAAATCGATCTTGCGGAGAAGCATTTCAAGAACCTCGGCGCTGGGAACGGTGCCTTCAAGCTGTTTGTGGCCCCAGAGTACTACTTCGCCGATCTCAGCACCGGCGAGGACCTGATCCGGGGTTACGATGTGACGGACCAGCAAGCCGTACTCGGGCAGCTCCGGGGGCTGAGCCAGGACCATCCTAACATGCTGCTTCTGGGGGGAACGATTGCCTGGAAGACGCAGCTCCGTCGGGGCGAGCGCGACCAGATCAATCAGCAGATCAAAGCTGCGCAAGCCCAGTTGGCGCAACTGAATCCAAATACCAGCTGGCACAAAGAGGCGGAGCGGGCGCGCCAGAACATTCGCCTGAAGGGCTCCAACATCCAGGGCAAGCTCTCCGGTCAGCCGAAGCTCCGCTGGTTCGGTTACAATGCCGCGTTCGCGTGCTTCAACGGAAACGTCCTCGGGGAGATTCGAAAGTCCACGAACGTCCAGGAGTTCTCGGGTGAGAATCCTGCTGACAATGTCGTGATGATCCCCGGAACGTCGGCCGGAACTTTTAGCGTGCCAGGCTTCAAGGGCCTCGACGGTACAACAGGTTTGAAAGTCGGGGTGGAGATCTGCGGCGACCACGGGCGCATTGGGCAGTTTAAGGAAAGGGTGGATATCCACGTGCTCCTCGCGGCCAGTCAGGTCGCGGGATCGACGTACGCCGACACCGGTGGCATCTTCATCCATTGCGATAGCTACAGACCTCCGCGGGTAGACCGGGCTGTTACTGTCGGAAACTTCCAGGATCGTAAGAAAATAACAGACGCCCCCAATACGGTGGCCGACAAAAACCATTTCCTCTATGTCCAGAAGGTTACTCTGGGAAAGATAGATGATGCGTGATTTTAGAATTTGCGGCGTGGAAAGAACCCTTGCCGCTGGAAGAGCCGCAGGGCCAAACCGCGGGTCCTGCGCTACCTTGGCAGGTCCGCCACGATCCCGACGCGGCGCAGGGCTCGCTAGCCCTGCGGCTCTTCGACATTGCGAATGGGGGCACGCTAGTGCCGAAATGGGTGAGCGTCCGAATACCGCGTGGGGCAGCGCGCCGAAGGATGCACCGTCTTCAATGTCAACTGGGACTGAATGACGTATTTGGTCTTCAAAAATATAGTGATAACAGTTTTGGTAGTGCGGCTGTCCCCCGGACGTGGCAGGGCCATCGTTGCCGTGCGCACGGGCTGGAAGCCCATGCCACAGTTGCAATGGCCTGTAGCGGCGCTCATAGACCGCCGTTACGGCAATCTGTCGGGAAGTTCAGCCTCTCACCTTTCTGATTTCGTAATCGGCCTCGAGCTTCATGCTATCCCCGGGCGCCAGCGTGCGCTTCGGTGACCACACGGCCAGCGTCACGCGGCGGTCACCCTTGCCGTTCCACTGGGTACTGCAACGCGCGACTTGTTCTTTCGGAAAGCTTACCGTGACGGAAACGGCTTCGGTAACACCCGTGAGAGTCAATTCGCCGTCGGGCAGGTCCGAATCCGCGTACCAATCCGTTCCCGTGGGTTCCTGCCCCGGAGTCAGCACGGGTTTCCGCGCCGTCTTCCCCGCCTGATACCGGAACGAGATCGCTGACCTTGCCAGGTCCATCGGCGGAGCGTCGAACCTTGCGCTGAGCACCGCGTCGAGCGGTGTGTTGCCGGAATTTTCCAGTGTAGTTTCCGTATGCACTCCGGGCTTATCGGTGAGCAAACGGATGGCGCGTTGGAACTTCAATCCTTCGGGGCTTGTTCCCGAGAGTCGCACCTCCTGGGTGGTCGGCGTTCCCTCGAGTTGCCATGTGGAGTCATAGGTTTTTGCCTGAACGTAATCCGCCGCCGCGTATACGGCAGCCCCGCTTGTGTCGGGAAAAGTGCGTTCGCCGGGGTCGGGATGCCGAACGACCTCGGCCCCGCTGGCCTTATCGATGATACTGATGATGCGGCCCTTCAACTCCGGGACGACGATCACCCGCAGGGCGGAATTCTCCAGCGTCACCGCCGGGTAGGGTTTGATGAGTTTTGCAAACGCCTCCTCGTCCTCTTCGATGCGCCTGCTTTCGTGGAATTCGGTGATGCCAAACGAGCGCGCGTCCGCCACGATCTTCTTGAAATCCACTTGAAGGTGCTCGGGATTGCTCGGCCCGTACCAACCGTCACGCACCAGGAAGACCTTGGAGTGGCTGAACTTTACATAGTCAATGGAAAGCCGGGCCCTTTGCACTCTTCTTCGCGTTGCATCGTCCGCCGCCGTGGATTCAGCTTCATTTAAGAGCGCGGTTGCCTGCGCCAGAAATTCTTCCGAGAGATACGGCGCTCCAGGGTGATTGAAAATCCACATGTGATTGCCCTCGCCACGTGGGGCAAGCCTGACTTGGTGATGCTGCAAATCAAAGTAGGCACGCATGGTCCTGGCGGCCTTGCCGTAATACGCGGCCATGAATTCGTCGACGGTCTTGCTGACATTAGTGTTCGGGTCCCACAGCAGGCGGGCCATCACGTAGGAGCGCAGCTCGGCGTTCTCGCCACCTCCGCCCGGAGCGCCGTCGCCTTCCAGAAAAATTCCCACCACTCCGTTTTTCTTGTAGAGGGGGAAATCCGCGGCCAGCTCGTCGAAATCCGGGAAGGGAAGGAGGTAGTGCGAAAAATTGGTGACGTAATGCCAGATGTATAGCTGGTTGGTGATCCTGCCCCAGGCGCGGAGATGCTCGACAAAATATTGCGAGTACTCGCAGTGCTCGTAGGGATGCGCCTCGCACACGCCAATCGGGCAGAGTCGCACGCGCACGTTGGGCACGGGGCGAACCTTCGTGGGCGGCGGCTCAGAATACCAATAGGCCAGGGTATCGATCAGCTTGTCAGGATGCGTTTTGCCCACCTCGGTGGCCACGGCATTGACGAAGCGCAAAATCGGCCCCGAGTGCGCGCCGCCTTCTTCCTCCTCAACGCGCTGGCAATTCTCGCATTCGCACCAGCCCTGGGTGTCGTTCTGCGAAACCGAGTAGATGCTCGCCTCGGGGTGCTCGTTGATCCACCTCAAGACAGTCTGAACCGTGAGTTGCAGCACTTCCGGGTTGGTCAGGCAAAGCTGCGCGTCGTCGCCGCGCCGGGTGCCGTCCACCAGCGCGTAGTATTCGGGGTGGTCGTGGAAATACTGCTTCGGCGGAAGGATTCGATAAAAGGAGTGAACAAATGGGAAGTAGCTGATCTTGCCGCCTGTCGATTCATCGAGTTTCTGGTTCGAGCCGTTCAACCGATTGCGCGCCGACCAGTCTTTGTCAACAGCTTCGGTGAACCTGGGATCGCGATATTCGAAGGCAGGCCGATGTGTTTCATTGAGCGGATAGACAGAAAGTGTTGGCTTGTTCGGAATCACGCTGACTTCCGGCGTGAACCACCGGCAGCCCAGCCGATCCAGCAAACCGTAGACTCCGTACATGGTCCCGCGCGGTTTCCCGCCCGCGATGATCAGGTGATCCCCCGCGGTTCGCAGCACAAAGTCCTCCCCGCCCAGCTTGTCAAAGGTGATATCCGGGGCAAGTTTCCGCATGGCCTTGCTGTCACCCAACAGCACCAGCTTGCCCATCGCTTCTTCCGCATCAGTCACGATGGCGAGGCGCGCGCCGGTTATTTCCTCGAGGAATTTCTGCAGCTCGAGGGCGGCGTGCTCTTCCGAAGGCGGGGCGGCTTCCGCAACGAGAATTGAATAATCGGATTTTCCTTCCTTCGCGAGGGTCAGCGTGGGCAGGGGAGCCTTCGTGGATGAAACAGCGATTCTGTTGGCAACCAGACCCGTACCGGCAAGCAGTGCGGATTTCAGGAATTTTCTTCGATTGCTTGTTTTGCTGGATTCTTTCATGTTCCTCCCCGGTTTGCGTTGACCGATCATTTTACCTTAGGACGTTATCAGTCGGCATGCTCAAAGCATCGTAGTAAAATGGGCTTTGGGGCCAGCCGGGCAACTCGGGTGAGGACGCAGAAAATAGGGCAGATGAAGTCTAACCTTTCATTGAAACCGAAAATGGTGTACTTGAGTCTCATCGCATTGGCGGCGGGGGCCGCGACGCTGCTCATTTTATCTTCCCGAACGGCATTGCCTTCTCCCCAGAACAAAATCGTGTGGAGTGACCAGGAGAAGCCCATCTTGCGAGGATTGCGAGGTTTACGCGGGCTCTCCGACGATGCGCGGCGGCAGGCAACCAAGCAGCTCGCCCTCGATATCCGCGCCCTGCCGTCGGGCGAGCACAAACTCGCGCTCGCCAATGGCCTCGCGAGCCTCTCGACGGAGGGCGACTTCGGGCACGATACCTTGCAGGAAGTGGCTGCCACGCTGGCCGCGGCGCTCACCGAGCACCCCATGCCCGAAAAGCAAGGCGAGCCTGATGACGCCTACCTTGAACTCGCGCAATTGGTGCGCTACGAGCACGTGCAGGCTGCGGTGGAATCGCCCGAATACTCGAAGGCAAAGGCCCTGCTCGAAGCCGACGACCAGAAACGCCAGGAGGCGGATTTTACTCTCTCCGATCTCGATGGGAAGTCGTGGACGCTGAAGAGCCTGCACGGCAAAGTAGTGCTGGTGAATTTCTGGGCTACGTGGTGCCCACCGTGCCGCAAGGAAATGCCCGACCTCGAGGGGCTTTATGGGCAGTTCCGAAAAAAAGGATTGGTCATTCTCGCCATTTCCGACGAAGATGCGGGAAAGGTAAAGCCCTTCATCGCGAACATGGGGATTTCCTACACGGTTCTTCTCGACCCCGGCCGCAAAGTGAACGGTGAATTTGACATTAGGGGGATTCCCAAGACGTTCATCTACAACCGCAAAGGAAAGCTTGTGGCTGAATCCATCGATATGCGCACGCGCAATCAATTTCTCGCCATGCTGGGGCAAGCGGGATTGAAATAGCGCGGGCGGGCCTCCGCGCAACTGTGGACGGAAGGCTGAATTGTCCTGGAATTCATCCTCGAGCGAAGAGGCGAGGATTGGTGAGCAACCTTGACTGGGCTAGGGGCGTTATTGATCCGAGCCATTTGAGGCCCCTCGATCTCGTCGTGCGTCTTTCTGGGCCGGTGGCTGAAGAGCTATTTCGGGAAGCATCGGCCGGCTGTGCACGGATGAACCCCCCCCCTCCTAACTTAAAGGCTATTTTGCTCTTGGCCTGGTTTTACTCTGGCTTATGACAGGCGGTAAGATTCTGTGTGACCTGCCCTATGTCTTTCGCGGATATCTAACCCGTGGCATTCGCCCGGGGTTTAGTTGACCTTGGGAGTTTCTGTGCCGGCCAATCGCCAATCACAACCTTCGGGGTAGCTGACGACGTCGATTTTAACCCGGGCCAAGCCAGCTTCCAAGAAGCCAAGCTGCCTGGCGGCAGCCCAGGAAAGATCAATGACTCGTCCGGGAATTCCCGGGCCTCGATCATTAACTGTCAACGTTGTGGACTTCAAATTCTTGAGGTTTGTAACGCGGACTCTCGTGCCCAGGGGAAACTTCCGGTGTGCGGCAGTAAGTCTATCTTTATCAAACAGCTGGCCGCTCGCCGTGGGCATCCCTTGACGCTCGATTCCGTACCAACTTGCCAGTCCAACCTCGACCTTGGGCACTGGACGTAACATGGGTAGCGTCCCAAGGAGAACCGTTGGCCCTGCTTCGGACGTCGGTGACAAGGCGATTAGCCCCGCCACCGCACAGCCCATAACCAGTTTCCTCATTCAACCTCCGTGTACCAAATTTCCCTTACTCATCGATCCAAATTCAGATGACTGCTTTATTGATGTGTAAGGGTAGGAGACGAGGAAATTCTACAATTTTACGGATAATTTGTCAAGAGGAGTTTAATGGGGCTTAATAGTCGCATTAGTCGACCCTACCAACCGGTAGGTTGTTAATTTTAGACTCGCAAGTCTAATAATTCTAGGCTCTTTCACCATGACCTGACCTAATTCTCCGAGCCTCCAGCACCATCCTCACCTCAATGAGCTAGGGCGTGGCCGAATCGGCGAACTTGCCGCAGCGCCGGTGGGGTAGCCCCGGAGGCCCCGGCGATGAAAGTACCGCTTGCAAATCTTTATATGTCTATACATTACACAACATTTCAGTCGCATTGTAGCCTCTCCGTAACGCGCCGGCCCAGGGCATTTCAAACCCAAAGCGAGGGGCGCCCCGAAAGCTCTCGACGACCTGATCAGGCCTATTCTGACCTCCTGGGTAGCCCACAAACCCCCAGACTGGCCACCGGCCACTGCATAATCCGGGTTTGACCCTGCCCCCACTTAAATATGGGCGGAACATGACAGTCATAATCCCAGGAGGTTCCGCCTGCCTTGCCGGTGACACAAATCAGTGGAACCGCGAAGGGCTTAGGACCCGTGAGAGGACATGCTGCCTCGCTAAATCCCGCTGCGCCCGAAGCGATCGGAATTGAGGAAAGCGATGAGCAGTCGGCTGGTCTTTCAAGCACCCTAAATCCCCTAAAACTTAGCACGCGAACGGACGCATTGTACCCTTAGTGAATCCAGCATGGTTGGTAACACCCTGTAAACATTCTGGTTAGGCAAGCAAGAGGTCTTGTAAAGTGCGCGAAATAACTATCATATTTTTCAATTACTTCCAAGCTTTACAGTTCAGCCAATTTTATTTCCCTTTCTTTCAACACCTTCCCGATTTAGGTCAAGTTGAAATTTCCATTTTGTTTTCAGCAACTTCTGACTTCGTAAGGATGATTGTCAAATGTGTATTTCGACGAACAAGTCTTCCTGGGAGAAGCAAGCATACAGGTTACGCTGCTTCACCGGCCTGGGTATCTGAAACCTTTCTTCACGCATCGATCCCCAGGTCTGCCCACCCACGCTGATGGGAGCGGGACGGCTGTGCCGCGAAGTCTTTGCGCATTCATCTCCGCCCGGCCTGGCGTTCTTCCAGGGCGATGCGGACGAGTTGGCTGCGGGTTCGGACTCCGGTTTTGTGAAACAGTTGCTGGAGGCCGGCTTTGACGGAGCTTTCGGAAATGCCCAGGCGGGCGCCAATTTCCTTGTTGGTCAGACCTTCGAACACGCCTTGCAAGACTTGTTTTTCTCTCGCCGTCAAGGCTTTCACCTGGGCGGGCCGGCCGGGGTGCTTGGTGGCCTCGACGAGGGCGCGGATGGAGTCCTGATCCAGCCAGGTTTCTCCCGACATCACTTTGCGAATTGCTTCAGTCAAAACACCCGGCGAGCTATGCTTGGGGAAAATTCCGCTTACTCCCATGTCGAGCGCCTGGACGGACTCGGCATCGCTCATGCCCGCGGTCACCATCAGGAATCGGCCCTTAAAGCCCGCGTTTCGGGCGCGGGCGATGAACTCGAAGCCGCGCTCTTTGCCCAGGTCGTAGTCGAGCAGCACGAGGTCAAGGGGGTTTTCACGCAGAATCGCGGCGGCTTCCTCGCCGCTCGCGCAACTGGCCACCATCTCGAGATCGGCTTGGCCTTCAAGCAGCCGGACCAGACCTTCCCGGAATAGCGCGTGATCGTCAACCAGGAGAATTCTGATCTTATCCATTTGGCCCCTGCGTCCCTTCCTCGTCCTCCGGCGCCGCGGACGGCATCAGCTCCACTGCGAAGCAGCATCCAGGCGGGCCCGCCTCATATCGCAGGTCGCCGCGAAAGGATCGGACGAGCGCGCGCGAAAGGTAAAGCCCCAAGCCCGTGGCCTCTGCTCCTTCCTGGAACAGTTGGAACAACCGTTCGGGACTCGCGACGCCGCGCCCGGTATCGCGCACCCGCACCACCACGCGGCCGTTTTCAACGCAGGCGCTCACGCGGAGCTCCTTCACTTCCTGGTCCTGCATGGCGCGCTGGCTGTTGCGTGTGAGGTTCAGGAGGACCTGCAAAAGATTGTGCCGCTCACCCCACACTCGCGGCAATCCTTTGGGTACATGCCAGCGCATCAGGATGCCCGAATCGCGCAGATCCGGCGCGGCCACAATCCGCAACTCGTGAAGGACCGAGTCGATGTCCACGCTGGCCAGGTCGTTGCTTCCGGCGCTTTGCCGGAGTTCGAGCGTGGCGATTTTCCCGAGTCCTTCCACCAGGGTCCCGAGGGCGCGGAAATCTTCGTTGCCGTTCAGCTCGCCGCGGCGCAACAGGTTCTCATAAACCACGGAAATGGCTCCGCATACGTTGCGAATTTCGTGCGAAACCGCGCCCACCGCCAGCCGCGATGCGACGATCAAGTGATGGAAACTCGATTCCTCCGCGTCGCGAAGATTTTCGGAACTGTCCACCAGCATCGCGGCAAGGCGCGGCCCGGCGCTGGTCTGGTAAGTGGAAAACCAGACTTCCGCCAGGAAATCGTTGCCCTCAAGGCTGCGCCCGGAGCATTGCATGGCGGTGCGGAAGCGCGGAGTGGAATCATCGGCGAAAGGAACGCGCGCCAGGGTGGGCACAAAATCCTGGATGGGCTCGCCACGCAGTTTCCCTTGATCAAACCCCAGCAATAAATGTGCGGCTTGATTGGCCATCAGAATTTTTCCGGCGGAGTCGATGGTCAGAATCGCGGCGGGGCTGCTTTCAATCAGTGCCTGCAACTGCTGCTCGGCGTCGCGGCGCAAATCTGATTCCTGCTCGACCTCACGCACGTGCTGTTCGCTCAGTTGCCGGTTGCGCGTTGACTCATAGGCGAACAGCCCCGTGCCGAAGTAGGAAGCGAACATGAAGACGTCGCGCGGCACGCCGGCGGCCGCATCCCACGGAAATGGGGCGAAGCGCTCAGCCAGAAATGTGCAGAGTCCTCCCAATAGCGCCAATTGCCAGCGCGGCAGGCAGCTCCCCACAATCAACATTGGAAAAAGATAGAGGAATCCAAAGGAGGCGTTCAGCTCGACGCGCCAGTCGATCAGGGCCACGGCCACGACCAT
>JASHTO010000218.1 GCA_030040515.1 Terriglobia bacterium | reverse complement strand
GTGTTGCAGGGCTGCCCGGCGCGCTCCAGCAGCAGTTCCGGCGGCACATCGACCAGAACGATTTCGTTGGCATTGTAAAGGAAGCGAACCGGAATGGTTTCCGTGACGTGTCGGCAGGTGATGCTCTCGACAGCTTCGCGCCGTTCGGCGATGTGCTGAAGGTTGACGGACGTAATCACCACGATTCCCGCCGCCAGCAGCTCCTCCACGTCCCGCCAGCGCTCGGGGTTCTTGCTGCCCGGAGGGTTGTTGTAGGCGACACCGTCCACCAGGCACACCTGCGGCCGGCGGCGCAGAATGGCTTCCACGTCCATCGCCTCGCCGTTGCCGATTTTTTTGAGTGGAATGATTTCGATGTTTTGCAGCAGGCGTTCGAGCTCAGGAGGCAAATCCGATTGCAGCGCGCCGACCACCACGTCCTGCCCGCGCGCCTTGCGGCGGCGGCCTTCATCCAGCATGCGAAACGACTTGCCTACGCCTGAGGCATAGCCCAGAAAAACCTTCAGCCGCTCGTGCTGGAGTTGCTCGTCCTGCCCCTCCACCTGACGGAGGAGAACCTCAGGATCAGGCCGGCGACCAAGTTCAGTCGGCATAATGTGTGAAAAGCTCCTTCAGGGAAGTTTACCCTTGGAGAGGCATGGCGGGCAAGCCAGACGCTCGCAGCTTGGTTCTTTTGAAAAATTAAAACTATTTCATATGAAGCGAGCTGGCTTGTGGCGCGGGTGTCTTCACCTGCGTGGGCAATTGAATGTAGGTCGCGAGTGGGGATATGCGCGCTACAACTTTTCAAAATGTCGGTAATTGGAACCCTCCGGCACCCGACGGGGGTCCGGACAACCGCTGATCGGCACAGGCTAGGACGTTTTCTTCGAAGGCAGGGGGAATTTCGCGTTGAGATGGATATTCAGCAGAAGCACATTCACGCGCGGCTCACCGAGAAAACCCCAGCGGCGCCCGCGGGAATGAGCCTGGATGAGTTGATTCACCTCTTCAATGCTTGTGCCGCGAGCCTGCGCAATACGTGGGGCTTGGGCGAAGGCGGAGGCGAGACTGATGTCCGGGTCGAGCCCGCTGGCGGAAGAGGTGACCATATCGGCGGGAATCGGGCCCTGATAACCGGGGTTATCGGCGCGGAATTTTGCGACATCAGCCTTCACGCGGTCGATCAAGGCCTGATTGGTGGGGCCAAGGTTGGACCCGCCGGACTCGGTGGCGTCGTAGCCGTCCTTGCCGGCTGCCGAGGGACGCGGATGAAAGTATTCCGGCTGGGAGAAATTCTGTCCAAGCAGAGTTGAACCCACGATCTGGCCATTGACTTCCAGGAGGCTTCCGCTCGCCCTCCACGGAAATAAGAGCTGGCACAAGCCCGTCACCACGCCGGGATAAATCAGTCCGGTGAGCACGGTCATCAACAGCGTGAAGCGAAAGGCCTGGCTAAGTTGCTTGCGCATAGCGAACTCCCTTTCAAAGCGTCGGCAGTCGGAGACTGGCAATGGTAGCCACGGTCAGCGTTTTTCTGACCGTGGGCTTTTCGAACGCCAGGAAGAACCCACGGTCAGAAAGGCACTGACCGTGGCTACCGCCTGCAATGGGACGAGGCGGCGCCTCGCCCTACGCCAGATGCAGAATCCCGAGCAAGCGGTCGATCAGGTAAATGAACGGGAAGGGCGCAATGAATCCGCCCAATCCGTAAATCCAAAGGTTACGGCGCAGCATGGCGGCGGCGCTTTGGGGCTTGTAACGCACGCCACGCAGGGCCAGGGGCACCAGCGCAATAATGATCAGCGCGTTGAAAATTACCGCGGCCAGCACGGCGCTCTGCGGGCTGTGCAGGCGCATAATGTTGAGCTTATTGAGCTCGGGATAGGTAGCCGCGAACATCGCGGGAATGATGGCGAAGTATTTCGATACGTCGTTCGTGATCGAAAATGTTGTCAACGCCCCGCGGGTGATCAGCAATTGCTTTCCGATAGCCACAATCTCAATCAGTTTGGTGGGATTACTGTCCAGGTCCACCATGTTGCCGGCTTCCTTGGCGGCCATGGTGCCGGTGTTCATGGCGACGCCCACGTCTGCCTGGGCCAGCGCGGGCGCGTCGTTGGTGCCGTCGCCGGTCATGGCCACAAGGCGGCCCTGCGCCTGCTCCTTCTTGATGTAATCCATCTTGTCTTTGGGAGTGGCTTGCGCGAGAAAATCATCCACGCCGGCTTCGTTGGCGATGGCCGCTGCGGTAAGGGGATTGTCGCCCGTGATCATAACCGAGCGGATTCCCATGGTACGCAACTGCTGAAGGCGCTCCTTCATTCCGCCCTTTACGATATCCTTCAGGTGGACGATTCCCAGCAGCCGGTCGCCATCGGCAACGGCGAGCGGCGTTCCTCCCGTGCGCGAAATTCCGTCGGACAATTCGGTGAAGTTCGCGGGGACCTGGCCGCCCTTTTCGGTGACGAATTGAATGATAGCGTCGGTGGCGCCTTTGCGCAGCTTGCGGCCGTCAATATCCACGCCGCTCATGCGCGTGTAAGCGGAAAAGGGAAGGAAGTGGGCCTCGTGTTCGGAAACCTCGCGACCGCGCAAGCTGTATTCTTTCTTGGCGAGGATGACGATGGAGCGGCCCTCGGGAGTTTCATCGGCCAGGCTGGCGAGTTGCGCCGCGTCGGCCAGGTCGGCCCCAGTGACGCCTTCGACAGGAAGAAATTCCACCGCCTGGCGGTTGCCGAGGGTGATCGTTCCCGTCTTGTCGAGCAGCAAAGTGTTGACGTCGCCGGAAGCTTCCACGGCCTTGCCGCTCATGGCCAACACGTTGTCTTGCATGACGCGGTCCATGCCGGCGATTCCAATGGCGGAAAGCAAGCCGCCGATGGTGGTGGGGATCAGGCAGACGAGCAGCGAGACCAGCACGGCGACGCTGGGCACCGTTCCCGCGTGCGCGTAATTGACCGCATAGACGGCATACGGCTGCAAGGTGACGACGGCCAGCAGGAAAATGAGCGTCATGCCGGCAATCAGAATGTTGAGAGCGATTTCGTTGGGGGTCTTCTGCCGCTCGGCGCCTTCTACCAGCGAGATCATACGGTCAAGGAACGTCTCGCCGGGATTCGAGGTGATGCGAATCTTAATCTGGTCCGAAAGGACTTTGGTGCCGCCGGTCACGGCGCTGCGGTCACCGCCCGACTCGCGAATCACGGGCGCGCTCTCACCGGTGATGACCGACTCATCGACCGTGGCGATGCCTTCCATCACTTCGCCGTCACCGGGAATGGTGTCGCCGACTTCGCAGATCACGACATCCTGGGCGCGCAGCTTGGAGGCAGTCACAATTTCCGTTTTTCCCGGGGCGACCACGCGGCGGGCCATGGAATCGGTTTTGGCCTTGCGCAGGGTGTCCGCCTGGGCCTTGCCGCGCGCTTCCGCCATGGCCTCGGCAAAGTTGGCGAACAGCACCGTGAACCACAGCCAGAGGGAAATTTGCAGAGAGAAGCCGATGCCCGACCGCCCGATGAAAATGTCGCGAATCATGAATACGGAAGTCAGCGCCGCGCCTACTTCCACGACGAAGATCACAGGATTCTTAAGGAGCGTAACTGGATTGAGCTTGACGAAAGACTCCCGCGTGGCGCGCCACATGAGCTGCGGATCGAATAAGGGACGCGCCCGCACCATCTTTTTCGGCACGAGGTTTGTTAAATCGTCCATCTTGGGCGGCGGCGTTGCTGCAGTTGTCGACATCAGTTAGACCCCCACCGCATGAATATGAATGATCAGTGTGGACAAGAGCTTCCCCTCGCGCAGGAAGAAGTGTTCAACGAGCGGGCCGAGCGAGAGCGCGGGGAAGAACGTCAAGGCGCCGATAACCACCACTACTCCCACCAGCAGGCCGACGAACAGTGTGCCGTGCGTGGGCAGCGTGCCGCTGGTGGTGGGCACTTTCTTCTTGGCGGCCAAACTGCCGGCAATTGCCAGCGTGGGCAGAATGAAGCCGAATCGCCCGATCAGCATGGCGAGTCCGGTGGTGAGGTTGTACCAGGGCGTATTGACATTCATCCCGTTAAAGGCACTGCCGTTGTTTTCCGAGGCGCTCGAGAAAGTGTAGAGGAGTTCGCTGAATCCGTGTGCGCCCGGGTTCCCGAAATTGGCGATCGCCGGCCCGGGAGGATTCCAGTAGCCGTTCTTGGCGAAGGGAAAGACCGCACTGATGGCCGCGAAAACCAGAATGGAGAATGCCGTGGCGATGACGGCCACCATCGCCATCTTCACTTCCTTCTGTTCGATTTTCTTTCCCAGATACTCCGGCGTGCGGCCCACCATGAGCCCCGCAATGAAAACACCCACAATGGCGTAGAGCAGCATGCCGTAAAGGCCCGAGCCCACTCCCCCGAAAATCACCTCGTCGGTTTGGAGGTTGAAAATGGGAATAAAGCCGCCCAGGGGTGTATAGCTGTCGTGCATGCTGTTCACGCTTCCGTTGCTCGCGTCGGTGGTGGCCGTGGCCCACAAAGCCGAGCTGGCAATGCCGAAGCGCACATCCTTGCCTTCCATATTGCCGCCCGGTTGCGTGGCCGTGGCTTTTGTCTCGACCCCCAGGCGGGCAA